>CAZAHZ010000072.1:0-7564 GCA_964485055.1 uncultured Candidatus Cloacimonadota bacterium | reverse complement strand
TAGAAAAAGAGCTGATCTGGCGTGATAAAAATGATACCACCCGTGAGCATTCTCCCCTGAGACAGGCTGAGGATGCCATCAGTATTGATACTTCCAGCCTGAGCATAGAAGAACAGGTGAACGCTATTTATAAGATCATCCGGGAGGGAAAAACCGATGTATGATATAATAAAAACAATTTATCTTATTTTGATGAGCATGATGCATCTTGAAATAACAGGCAGAGAGAAATTGAAGGAAGTAAAAAACTGCCTGATCTGTTCAAACCATATTTCCGCCAATGACCCGCCAATGATCGGATCTCTTATCAAAGGTAAAATTAATTATCTGGCTAAATCTGAACTTTTCAGAAATAAATTATTCGGAAAAATATTGTTTAGCGTACATGCCATCCCCGTTCATCGGGGCAGAATGGATCGCAGAGCGATACGGCTTGTGGAAGAACGGTTAGCTGCCGGTGAAAGCGTTGTCGTTTTCCCGGAAGGCACCAGGAAAGCTGCCCGGATTAAGCCTGGAGCCGGTAAATTTGCCCTGGAAATGCAGAAAGATATCCTCCCGATCTATATTGAGAATTCCGATGATATCTGGGGTTGCATTTCAGGCAGGAAAAAACTGAAATGTATCGTAGGAGATTACATAAAAATTGACCAGTTTAAAGATATGGAAGCAACTAAAGAAAATTTTCAATACATCTCCGAATATATCATGACAAAAATAAATGAGCTCAAAAACAGAGATTAAACTGGCTCCCAATTCGGGATTTTGTTTTGGCGTGAAGCGGGCTATTCAGCTCGCCAGACAGGCTGCTGAAACTAATAATAATATTGTCACCCTCGGACCAATCATCCATAATCCGCAATTAGTTGAGCGACTTCGCGAAAAAGGTGTTCATGCAGTTAACAACATAGATGAAATTGACAATCAAACTGTGATCATCCGTTCACATGGCGTGGAGCGGGATGTGCTGGAAAAACTTCGCAACAAAGGAGTGGAGATCATAGATGCCACCTGCCCTTATGTTGCCAAAGCCCAGGAACTGGCAAAAATACTCAGCAAAGAGGGTTATCCGGTTGTAATCATGGGCAATGCCGAACATCCAGAAGTGAAAGCAATAAGATCTTATATCGAAGGTGAAGTTTTTGTGATTGATAATGGAAATGAACTGCCCGATAGAGCCTTTCCCCGTTTAGGACTGATCTCTCAAACCACAAAAAGTCTGAGTGATTTCCAGCAGGTTGCCAGCAACCTTGTACCTAAAGCCAAAGAATTACGGATTGTTAATACAATTTGTTCAGCTACCAACGTGCGTCAGCAGGCAACTCTGGCTTTAGCCCAGGAAAGTGATATTATGATAGTTATCGGAGGATTCAACAGTTCTAATACAAAAATGCTTGCCAGAATTTGCCAAAATATTATTGAGACACAACACATCGAAACGGCTGTAGAACTACAGGGATGGTGGTTCAAGGGGAAAAAGAAGATCGGACTAACGGCTGGAGCTTCTACACCGGACTGGATAATTGTGAATGTTTATAATGAAATAAATAGATATACCGGGAACGGTTGCCCGCCTGTTTCCTGCATAGAAGAGATTCCCGGTTATAAGGAGTAAAAATGTTTATTATCGATCAAGAAGATGAAAAAGTAGTCAACCCTATCGAAGAAAGCGTAGAAAAAACTACTGAGCAAGAACAACCCCAAAAGCCGGATATTGAAAACGATCCGGCAGAAACTGTAGCTGACGAAAAAATCGAAAACGAAGCAGTTACCGAGAACAAAGAAGAAGCAGTTGAAGAAGCTGATGAAACAGTGAAAGAGGAAATAATTCCCCAGAAAGATGAAGAAGATACTCCTCCTGCTGAAGAGGTTCAAGCTCAACCTGAAAAGCCAGTTTTAACCTCCGAAACAAAAGATGCTAAAACTTCTGAGGCAGATATGATGGAGCTGATGGATCAGCATTTTGCCAAATTCCGTGAAGGTGAAATCATTGATGGTTATGTAGTCAGCATTGACGAGCGGGCAGTTCTGGTTGACATTGGCTTCAAATCAGAAAGTCCTATTTCTATCAAAGAATTTAGCCCTAATGAGTTACCTGAGATTGGCACACCCATCAAAGTGTACATCGATTCTGTTGAAGATGTGTCAGGAAGGATAAAGCTTTCCAAGAAAAAAGCCGATTTCTATCTGAATCTCATTGAGCTAAACCGAATAATGGAAGAAAATGAAACGGTCACCGGAATCCTCCGACGTCGAGTAAAAGGCGGTATGATTGCAGAAATAATGGGACTTGAAGCTTTTCTGCCTGGCTCTCAGATATCTATAAAACCTATCCCCAACCTGGATCAGTTTATCGGAAAAGACACTGAATTCAAAATTCTCAAGATCAACAAAGAACGGCGTAATATCATCGTTTCACGTAAAAAAGTGCTGGAAGAGAAACGTGAAGCTCAGCTCGCCAATCTGAAAGAAAGGCTGATCGTCAGTGAAGAACTTGACGGTGAAGTGCGTAATATCACAGATTACGGTGCATTTATTGACCTGGGTGGTATTGACGGTTTGCTGCATATAACTGATATGTCCTGGGGACACATAAATCATCCCTCCGATATGTTAAATATTGGAGATAAAGTAAAAGTGAAAGTACTCGATTATGATGAAGAGAAGCAGAAAGTATCATTAGGTCTTAAGCAACTGGTTCCTCATCCCTGGGACAACATTGAGATCAAGTATCCTGAAGGTAATATTGTTACCGGAAAAGTTGTCAATATTACAAATTACGGTGCCTTTATCGAACTAGAATCAGGCGTGGAAGGACTTGTTCATGTCAGTGAGATGTCATGGACAAAAAAGATCAAGCATCCTAAGCATGTAGTCAAATTAGGAGAATCGATCAAGGCAATAGTACTTTCCATTTCCAAATCAGACAAACGGATATCTCTGGGCATTAAGCAGATGGAACCCAATCCCTGGCTTACCATCGAAGAACGCTATCCGGTAGGCTCTCATCTTAGTGGCAGCATTAAAAGTCTGACTCCCTTCGGAGCTTTCGTGGAAATAGAAGAAAACATAGAAGGATTGATCCATATATCAGATATTTCCTGGACAAAAAGAATTTATCATCCTCGCGAGATATTCACCAAAGGAATAGAAATTGAAGTTAAGGTGCTTTCGATTGATTCCACTCTGCATAGAATAGCTCTGGGCGTTAAGCAGTTGACCAGAGACCCGTGGGAAAATCTGGATGAATATCTGCCAATCAATACTGAGATATTTGCCACTGTCGTTAAAATCATCTCCAAGGGTATTCTGGTAGATGTGGAAGTTGAGGGTAATCTGGTTGAAGGTTTTGTACCTCTTTCTCATCTGGCAATTCCTGGCTTGAAGAAAGCTAACGTGATTTTCAATGTTGGAGAACATCTTCCACTTAAGATCATCGAACTCGATCTGGAAAACCGACGCTTGATCTTATCAGTGAAGGCATATTTCTTTGCCCGTGATAAAAAAGAACTTCAGACATTCATTGATTCGCATAAAGTGGAAAATGGAGCAGGTGATGCCTTAGAGCCCAATGTAGATATTGACGACATGATGCAAGAACATGGTGGACTTGACATTCATGAATCTTTCCGTAAGACCGAGGAAAATAAAAAAGCTGCACCGGTAGAAACTAAAAAGGAAACCACACCTGAACCGCAGGAAGAAGAAGAAAAGGAAGATATTCCTGAAAATCACGAAGAAGTTCAGGAAGATATTCCCGAAGAGCAAACCGACATTGAAGAACAGGAAACTGAATAATTTTTTCAGATCATATCAGGGCGACTATCAAGTCGCCCTTTTTTTATTATGAAAATCTATATTATCGGATTTATGGGATGCGGGAAAAGCACTCTCGGCAAAGAACTGGCTTCAGTCCTGGAATTGCCATTTTTCGATCTGGATCAAGAGATTGAGCACAATGAGAATCGCACTATCAGCGAAATTTTCCGTACCTTCGGAGAAATATATTTCCGTCAAAAAGAAACCATTATCCTCAGCGAACTGACTTCGGCTGGTGTATATGCAACCGGTGGCGGAATTATTATCAGCGAGACCAATCAAAAGCTACTGCGGCAGAGGGCTGACTGCATAGTCTGGTTGAATACTGATTGGCATCTTATCTGGCAACGAATAGGATCATCAACCCGCCCATTAATCCTCAATAATTCTCTATCACAGCTCAAGGAACTCTATCGTCAACGCCTTCCACTTTATCAAAAATTAGCAGATATTGTTTATCACGGAAATGATCTGAATGGAATTATTGAAAAAATTAAAGCCCGGTGATTAACCGGGCTGAATTTACTATTCTGTTATACTGCCTGTTCTTTGTTTCTCATTGCTGAATTTTCGGGATGTAATTGTTCTTGGGTTTTCCACCGGAAAACTGGTGATTAAACCCACCGAATACTGTTGGATCAACGAAGCGTCATAAGCTTCTATATTGCCATTACCATCCACATCTGCTCGTAATTGACGCCATATTGCCCAGGGTATAGGTGCTCCCGGAGGATTGATCCCCACAAAATACTGCAATACCAAAGCTGCATCAAAGGCTTCTATTGACCCATTATCATCTATGTCACCATAAGCAATATCACCGCCGACCAGCAGATTTACCGGAATCACGGTTACTGTCTGCTGTGGATCATTACTATTTAGCACCAGGTTACAAAGATAGTTGCCAAATTCTAGATCACCGGTATCAACTGTCAGTATCACACTCACATTTCCGCCCATGGGTATTGAACCACTTGCCTGACTGATTTCCAGCCAGTCCACTACCTGAACAATCCTGATAGCCAGATCATTATCCACATAATTCTCATTATACGCCATTTGCAGTGCATCACCGGCATTTTCGTTTTGTATTCCGGTGGTGGAAGTATCTGTATCTCCACTGACTGCATCATATTGCAGCAATATCTCACCGCTGGCATAGATGATCATCTCAAAGGTATAATTGCCATTATAAGTCCCCGGATAGTGCTGCACATTATCAAACATAACTATCAAATGATCTGTATAACTCTGATAATAAACATCTCCCTGACCATTAGCTCCGATTGCCGGATAAAGATCATCCCAAAATCCCATTATTGCCGGTCGCGGTGCATCAATATCCGGTAAAGAACTGTTTGACCACTCCGTATTATCATCACCAAATCCCATCCAGCCGTTTGGATTTATAATAAATTCCGTATATTCTGTCCCATAAAAATTAAAGCTGAAGCCGATTGGGTATGGTCCCGTTGCCTGATCATTATGACTGAATTGCACTTGATTTCCAGTTGCTGATATATCTATCCAGTTAAAGTCCGGTCCATTCGGCTCTTCGCTGTCCAGCCACTGATAACCGTAATTATCCGGTCCTCCGCTTTCCCTCGATACAACATAATTCTTGCTCATCGCCCAATCCAGGTCTCGCCCACCGATATTTGAGATATGTAATTCAGCAGTATCTGTTGATTGAGGCAGCAGGTTAAAGGTGAATTCCTCATTATCCAGCACCATTTCTGCCGGTTGAGGTATATTGATCGGCGGGAAAACTATGTAATCTATCCAGGCACAATCATCTCCACTGCTTTGAGTGCTGTCTTTTTCATATACCCAGCTCAGAACATGTACACCGCTGCTCACTGCATACGAATACTCCGTCCAGCTTATTGTTCCACTCCACTGGTCTATTACATTGCCGTCAATATAGAACCGCAGATAATCCCAACCACTTTCTGAGGAAACTTTATAATAAAAGCTGATATCATCCGCACTGAGCACATTCACTTCCACCTGCATCCCTGCTGATTGGCTATTGTTAATATCTGCTGACTGAGCACAATATGAGCCCTCATAGCTGTTTCCGCTGATCTGCCAGCCACCAGTTCCTGTCATTTCCCAATCATACTGACTGAAGCCGCCACTTTCAAAATCTTCCAGGCATAAGCCCACGGTTAACGCAAATGTTGTCTGTATCGAATAATCCAAATCCGCCAGGCATTCATAATCAAAGCTGATCACATGACCTACCGGGGCTCCCGCTTCTACGCTTAACCGGAAAGCAAATAACCCACTGCTCCACCCTTCTATCTCCGGAATACTCCCTGCATTTTGCAAAATCTCACAATATTGATCATTTTCTGACAGTATCGAATTTACATTATATAAATCCCCGCCACCTTCATTACTGATCTCAATATTCAAAGTTGCCACTTCTCCAGGATCAAGCCGTCCGTTATTATTAGCATCTCCTGTTATACTAAAATTACTGAGTGCAATCACCGGGGCATAGCCCGTTAAACTGATTATGCTCTCCCAACTGCCCTGATCACTGTTTATCAACGCAGTAAAATAAAAATCATGATCATCAGGAATATTCTGATCCACCGAAAAACTGAATGCATCCGCCAGATTAATTGCTTCTCCGCCATTCACCAGTGCTGCTGTTTCCGTATCATCTATTAATGTTATATATTCATCATCACAACTGAGACTGATCTGCAGGTTCTCTGCGGCTGCATTACCAAAATTCTCCAACTGTGCTGACATTGTCACTGTTTCGGCATATTCTATCACGTCATCATCCGGCGTGCTTATTGTCACTCCATTGATCACTGTATAAGCACCTTCCGGCGGGATCACCAGTATCTCGGCTTCATGGCGGTAACAATCCTGCTTCGTGGCTGTTAGATATATTTGCGTCAACGGATCCTGGGATTCTATCGCTATCGTCTGTGGACTTCCAGTCCCTTCCGCTGTTGCCAGTATCTCATCTCCAACTGAAAGGCAGATATATGTCCCTGCTTCTGCCGTGATTTCCACACTCGTCATCCCACTCAATATTACTTCGGGATAAGTGATTGCTATTAAGCGCGGTATTTCCGTATATACTACCGAAAATGCATCCCCATGATGATGGAATAAATAATAGGTTACTTCCTTATCTCCCGTATTATAGGGCCAGTTGCTTGATTGAAGATACCATTTCCCGCTGCTGTTTGCAAAACAGGGCAAGATGGTATTCTCTCCTTCACCTCCATGCCCTGGATCAAAGCCGGGCCACATGTAATCATAAGTTCCCCACACATATACGTCATTAACAAAGGAATAGGAAACTTCCGTTGCTGCGATTAATCCCAAAGCTCCCTGGGCATGACGATGAAAAGCTTCTGCAAAACACTCACTGCTCCAGTTAAATTTCCCCGTCAGGCAATTAGTTGAAAACACAAAGGTCAGGTCTTCATTACTGAGCCCTCCCAGATCACTGTTTCCATAATCCGGTTCTCCCCAACCTGACTCTCCCCCATGATCTCTGTGCTGAAGCATAAAACAGCCATTATTTATATCATTATTGATGCTGGTTGCATTTCCATTCCAGCTTGGTATCACTGCCGGCGATGCTCCCAGATAACCAAGTCCGCTACTCCCAAAATAATTGACCACTGTGCTCGTATTCGTAGCTGTTGACCAGATTGTTCCCGGTGTTCCGCTATAAATTGCATATTCCCTTACTGGACTTTTATCCAGCACA
>CAZAHZ010000071.1:0-12826 GCA_964485055.1 uncultured Candidatus Cloacimonadota bacterium | reverse complement strand
AAATCTTTTATCCAGGAGAGGAACGCAGAAATCATGAGGCAACTAACCTATGCATTTGTATATCCGGGAGATTGTGATAATAATGGTGTGGTGGACGAATATGATCTTTTTCCTGTGGGGCTTTATTTCCTGGAGACAGGTGTGCCGCGCGAGGAAATATCATTTTCCTGGCAGAATTACGAAATTGAGTGCTGGGATGATAGGGCTGCCACATTTGCGGATGCCAATGGTGACGGAATCGTGGATGAACAGGATGTCATCGGTATTGGAGTGAACTGGGGTAACAGCCATTCAGTTTCGGGTGCTTCTTATGTTGTCAAAATCATTGATAATCCTATGCTGGAAGCAGCAAGAGATAATTTTTTACAGGTATATAATTCTCTTCATGGAAATAGCGAAAGCATTTGCCAAATGCGAACACTTCTGGCATCAGTATTCGGTTTTACAGATAATGCACCAGCTATCTCATCATTTTTGAAAAATTATCCAAATCCATTCAATCCTGCCACGACTATCTCATTTGCGATAATTGATGGCACTACTCCATCTACATTAACAATTTACAACCTTAGAGGTCAAAAAGTTGTTACTCTAATTGAAGATATACTCGCTGCTGGCGAGTATTCGATCACCTGGGATGGTGTTGACGAACACGGCAAGAGCCTGGCGAGCGGTGTTTATCTCTGTCAGTTAAAAAATGGAGATACAAAAATGTTGAATAGAATGATTTTAATAAAATAATGATAGTCGAGTATAAGTAATTATGTCTTTAAGTATGATATAAGGAGGTTTTTTATGAAAAGACATTTGTTGGTTTTAGTTTTGGGTTTGTTGCTGTTCAGTTTTTTATTGGCACAAAATGTAACTGTCAATGAGTTTATGGCTGATAATGACAATGTAGTCATGGATCCGGCTGGAGATTATGATGACTGGGTGGAGTTGTATAATTGTCTGGATACAGAAGTGGATCTATCTGGCTATTTTCTTTCAGATGATGCCGTAGAACCGGATCAATGGGTATTCCCTGATGGAACTGTTATCGGAGCAGGAGCATTCCTCTGTATCTGGGCAGATGATGATGAAGATCAGGAAGGATTACATGCTAACTTCAAGCTCTCCGCAGGTGGAGAATCAGTCGTGATTTCTGATCCGCAGCTTACTATTATTGATCAGATAGACTTTCCGGAACAAACAACAGATCTGAGTTATGGTCGTTATCCTGATGGGACAGGTGACTTCAGACAGATGACTCCAACCTTTATGCTCCCTAACCTTGAGGGCGTGGGTAATAATGAAGATAATATTCCAGCAGGAATGGAATTAAGGAATTTCCCAAATCCCTTTAATCCAAGGACTACGATCGCTTTCAGGATTGCAGAGGCTGGATATACTGTGCTGAAAGTTTATGATATAAAGGGTAGGATGGTAAAATGCCTGATTTCAGGTCAACTGACTGCCGGAGAGCAGAGGACATTCTGGGATGGGACAGACGAAGCCGGAAAGCAGGTTTCGTCAGGATATTATTTCTATCAATTGCGTTCGGGACGGTTCTGCAGCAATGGGAAGATGATTTTGCTGAAATAGTGACATTTGCCACCTGTGGTTAATACAGGGATGTGCTAATCATTTTTACAGGGAGAGGTTTTAAACTCTCCTTGTTTTTTTAGAAAAATATAACAAAAAAATGGTGGGAGCGACGAGACTTCCTCTTTATGGGAATCAGAGAAACTACCTTTTGAGTGTAAAAAGTGACATCTAAGGCTTTATAGTGAAAAAAAAGGATAAAAAATTCGCTTTCCTAATTCACAACTTCATTATGTTGAATCTTAGAATTATCAGGTATGATCTGAGCCTTTGCTTTTGTTACTTCATCAATTATCATCTATAGAAATTCATTCAGTACTTGAACAGTGGCAAATTCTACTTCTGATTTTTTTTCATCGTGAGAGTGATTAACACCGAAGATGGCTTCTTATCTGTTATTAACTTTTTACTGAAATTGTAATTATTCTATTCATTGGGAAAAGAGTTAATTATCTCTAAATAATACTGTAAAATAAGGGCAGCGTCATAAGCTTCCAGATAGCCATTTCTATCGACATCTGCTCTATAATATCTCCATGTCTGCCAGGGAACTGGAGCTGCATTTCCAGGATTTATTTCTACAACATATCTTTGCACTAAAGCTGAATCATAAGATTCTATACAGCCATTATTATCTACATCACCATAAATAAGCTCATGCTCAGGTAGTCCTTCTATTTCTATGAAATCTATCCAGCCACAATTTGCCGATCCTATATGGGGATTGTTTATGACATATTCCCATTTTAAAATATTAGTACCTGCATTTAGTGTATATAACTCTTCACTCCAGTCAATATTACCACTCCATTCATCTTCTAAAGTACCATTTATATAAAATTTAAGGTAATTAAAAGAATTAACTCTTGTGGAGACTTTTTTTCTAAAACTGATGTTACTGTTTTCCTCAATAAATATTGTTATGATCATTGCTGATTCACCAAATATATTTGAAATTACACTTTTAGCTGAATGAATCCCGTCATAAGCAACATCAGAGACGATACACCATTCATCATCACCTTCAAAACTTATGTCGAACTCTAAGGGAAAATCTCCGCTTTCAAAACTAATCGCATTTGTCTCTTGTAAAATTACACAAACGAAGTTAGTTCCTGCTGTAAGAGTGATATCAGTTATCTGCGAAAGGTAACCGTTTCCATATACAAATAATTCATGCACTCCTACCGGTACATCAGAAAAACTGAATTCACCGGAATTGTTTGTCATTTGGTCACCGAAAGGAGAATCAACTAAGCGGACATTAGCACCAAACAGGGGAATTCCAGATTCACTATCTATAACAACACCATTAATTTCTGCTAAAGCAACTGCCTGTAAACTAACATCTTGAATAACAACATCCTGAGCAGAAACACTAATTGTAAATGCCTGGCTTTCATAACCCCAGGAAGAATATGTGAAATCATAAGTTCCTTCACTGATGGGACGATGATAATCCCCAATTTCAGGATCAGTATATACCTCACTGTGATTAAAGTCATGGTCTTCAATTGTAATTCTGGCTTCTATTGGTACACCGAATTCATTAGTTGCTATTCCACGAAGTCCGTAAAGAGTTTCCTCCATAAAAAGAAGCATTGCATTATAATTCCATAGATAATGATCTATAAGTTCATTAGCAGGAACAGCTTTCACATTACTTAATTCTAATCCAAAACATCTAACATTCTCATACCAGTTAAAGTAATCCACGCTACAACCAGATGTTGGGCAATATAGAAATCCGTTCAATATCCCTTCACCACAATAAGTAAAATAGTCTGGTGGTGAAAGCTCATGTACTGCTTCCACATAAATCTGGCAGACATCCAGGAACCAGTTATCATCTGCATGAAGTGTTTCCCATGTAAACCATGGATACATAATTAATTCAATACCTGAATGCAGATCAGCACTTAATACGAAATTATGCTCTGCAATAAATTCTATCTGGGCAATAATTTCCGGCTGAGTCTCATATCCATCCGGATGCTGCCCATCTTCAGGGTCAGGATAATTACGGTTCATATCTACAAAATTGGCATTTCCCCGAGTAGCTCCTGCAACTGTATTGTTACCTCCAGCGTAAAGTCCGTCCGGATTAGCCAGAGGATTTATATAAATATCAATTTCATTAACAATGTTGTCTATTCTTGGATCAGTTCCGTATAAAGATAATAGATCATCAATCAGATGCAATAGTGTTATACTCGTAACCAGCTCATCTCCATGTATTTGACCCATGAAATAAAACTCAGGCTCATCTGACTCGATACTGATATCGTCGCCTATGTGAGCAACTAATAACTCTCGACCTTCTATTGAATAGCCAATCGAAAATACTTCACAGATATCAGGATATTCCACTGCAAACTGATACATGAGCTCTATATAAGTATCATAAGTAGGATAATAATCCCAGTCCCGCATCTGTTCTCTTGTTTCTGCCATATCAGGTATAAATCCGGCAAGGGGACCCGGTATGATCTCAAAAGAGTAAGGAAGCGAAATCAAGCGATTTAATTGCTGCTGATTCGCATAAGCATAAACGGTATTATCTTCAATTCTATCTATTGAAATAAGACGGGTGAGTATAGCAATCTGTTCTGATCTTACATTACTCAATTTCAAATAATATTCTTTTGCTGATATTTGAGCTATACTGAGCATAATTAATATAACAACTATAACCCGTCTGTCCATAAGCCGCTCCGAATATTTTTTTTCTAAATTAAATAATATTGGATTCAAGTCAATGATTTCTCATAAATACTGGTATCCCCCCGGAATTTTAAAAATATCTTCTCTACCGTACGGGCAGACCCATGTGTCTGCCCTTTTAAGACCTGACTTCCAGCTATATATATGAAAGAATTGATGCCTGAAAAGAGGGCAGACACATGGGTCTGCCCGTACACTTTGTGGTGATATAACTATCGGTGTAATATAATAATACCTTTATGTAGCTGATATAAAAAGGAGGGATGCCTGTTTCTCAAATATATATCCCTGGTGAACTTAGTTAACAAGGTTAACATTGTTAACTTTGTAAACGGGAAAAGCGGAGTTTAAAAGTGACACCTGATGCTTTATTGTGGAAGTTAGATTGAAAAAACTATATGGATTGTTACTTCTCATGTGATGACTTAACACTTTCAGAAAAACGGTTAAATAAAATTAGAACTAAAGTAATAATAAAGGATCATAAGATACCAATAGGCACAGGGACGCCACAGGGAACCCACAGGGAGTAAGGTGAATGATGTAAGAAACATGTGTACATAGCTCAAGATATATTATTACAGTGAGTTATGGAGATTATCGCAGAGATTTTGAAAATATATTGAAATAAGAGCAGTTAAGGACTTGAAAAAGTTTTGATTCAAGACGAACGAAAGTTGTATAAAGGAAACGTGAAAGTGTGAAGGTGCGAAGAAGAGAAGGGGTGAAGGAAGGGAGGGAGTAATTGAAAATGTAAAATGGAAAATTAAATGTAATATGTGCTTCGTACCGTGAATGGTGATAGTTAGTTTTACTGATGCTGTGGAAGTTAAATCTTAATGTAGCTTAATCATCCCTGATTAAGTATTTATCAATGATTAATCTGGAAAGATTAATCTACGATACTTTGGATGGAAGTCTTTATGACTGATGGAGTGAATGAGGGGGAGAAGAGGGGAAGTACAAATTTAAAATTTAAAATGTAAGTGTTTGAGGGATTGATTATTTAGTGGAGAGAGTTTTTTTTTAAAAGTTAAAAATAGGGGTATATATATTCAAAAAAGGGGCAAAAATGTAATAATATACTGTAACTGACATAATAGTTTATAGTTATGATATTACATTTTTATTACATTTCATTACATTTTTTTATTTATAAATTGGTGATTTGTGCTTCGAAGAGGTAAAGGGGGGAAGGGGGAAGGTGCGAAAGTGTGAAAATGTGAAGATACGAAAGTGAGAAGATTGAGTGATAGAGTGATTGACGGATAGATGGGAAAATGAAAACAACAACACGGGGAAATTTCTGGGGGATACCAATTTTTGCTGTAATTATTGACAAATTCCCGGATTGAATTATTATATTCCAAATAATACGGAGTAATTATGAAAGATATAAAGTTTAAAGTCGAAGGAATGGGGATTCATGGAAATGTATTGTGAATGGGTTGTTCGACAGCCATTACAGGCTATCTTGCAGGTTTGCAGGAAATCAAAGAAATACATTTTGATAATGAAACGAGGCAATTTTCATTAACAAGTGAAACCTATAATAAAACAAAACTGGAAAAAGCTCTAAAAATAGTTTCAATAAAAGAACAAAGAATTTTTACTTTAAGTGATTATTCTGAAAAGACTTTGTAATTATTGATATCTCTTCTTTCTGGTCTTTTTCAAATCTGACATTAGCGGTTTTTCAGGTAGATCCTTATCAGAACGAATCCATCTTTGCAGTAGTTTTAGGGAAGCAAGATGTCTTTTAAATGCCGTAATAAATTAGATTTATCAAATGCTTGCTCATGTAGGGATGAGTAAAACATGAAAAATCATCCGTTTTTACGCTTTTTCACTTTCTGAAAAAAAGGTTTTTCATGGAAAAATGAAAAAAAAGTGAAAAAGCGATCGAAAATTCGGTTTTCTAAATCGCTACTTCATTCTGTTGAATTTGAAAATCCGAAAGTTGTTTCTGGTTTTGGGGATTTGATAACATCAAAATTACCGGGACAATTATCATGATACAAAAGGATAAAATCCAGTTTAATTTTTTTAGGCTGATTAGAGATTTAATCAAATTGGGAGTATAACAAAGCTGTAAAAGTCAGAATTAATGGCAGAATCCCTAACCAATATATCGATATCCAGCAATTAAAACGACTACAGATCCCTCATAAGTCAGAGAACGATATAATCTCCTCTTTATCAGTATTTTCCTCTGTGTTTTAATCGGTGAATTTAAAATCAATATTATCTCAAAGAATTAAGCTACATCTGATCTGTGTTTTCTTTTATGCTCAAAATAAACTGCAGAAATCAAAATTAATATCGCAGGAGCAGATACGTACCAAAAGATAATCATAAGTTTTAGAAAACCAACAACCCAGCCTAAAAAAATTAAGAAATTATTAATCAGTCCCAAAAATACTCTCCTTTTATTAATTCTGAACAAAGAAAAATATTATTATACAATTTGGCAATTAATATATTTATAATCACAAATGAATTTGTGATCTTGAAGATTCTTTTATATTTTTTCTTGTTAAAAAGTGACACCCAAGACTGTATAGTGAAAAAAACGATTACCAGATTCCGCAAATCTTTAGTTTACTATTGATAACTCGCTTTTCCAGTCGTTTTTTCAAATCTGCCATTAGCGGTTCTTCATGCAGTTCCTTATCAGAACAAATACATCTTTGCAGGACTTTCAGGGAAATTCTATGCCTCCTAAATGCCTTTATCTATTAGGTCTATCAAATGCTTGCTCGTTTAGGGATGTGCAAAACGCTGCACAACCATCCGTTTTTACGCTTTTTCGCTTTCTGAAAAAACGATTGAAAATTCACTTGGAAATTGTTTGTAGTATCTCAGATTCAAATTAGCTTGACAATTAAATGCTTACATATTAGACAACTTACAATTAAATTCTTGGAGAAGTAAATGGCAAAATATTCTGAAGATACTTTGAATAATTGGACAAAGCCACCAAGTGATTCAGAGCAATCAAAACTCGAGAACTCGGAAAGAATGGTTCGTGAAGCTATTAGTAATGATGATGTCCTGAGAGTGAAATCAACTGAAACATTTGCACAGGGATCTTATGCAAATAATACCAATGTCAGATTAAATAGTGATATTGATATAAATACCTGTTATACTGGTGGATTCTATTTTGGATTACCAATTGGTAAAGTGAGAGAGGATTTTGGATTGAATTCTCCATCAGAATATTCTTTTTCAAAATTTAAATATGATGTCGAGATTACTTTAGTAAGAAAATTTGGTCGAAACGAAGTGAAAAGAAATGACAAATGTATAACTATTAAAGAGAATAGCTATAGAATTGAAACTGATGTAGTCCCTAGTTGGAGATATAATCAATACTTTGAAAATGGCAGTCATGTTGAGGGAACAACTTTCTTCTCAGATAAAGGATTACAAATTGTCAATTTCCCAAAACAGCACATACAAAATGGTATAGGAAAAAATAGTGATACGAAT
Organism: uncultured Candidatus Cloacimonadota bacterium; assembly: GCA_964485055.1. Classification (GTDB taxonomy): domain Bacteria; phylum Cloacimonadota; class Cloacimonadia; order Cloacimonadales; family TCS61; genus Stygibacter. Next base: position 5,023 of record CAZAHZ010000071.1, on the reverse strand, counting down.
AGAAAATTTAAACGATTAGTTAGGCTTTATAAAAAGATTCGATATAAGATGGATGACGATGGATTGAGTGTGAGTGAAAATATTAAATCTTTTTTAATTGAATCACTAATTTGGAATGTTCCAAACTCAATTATTATAGGTTACTATACATGGACTGAAATACTAAAACAATCAATTATTTTCTTATACAATAATACTGAATCTGATGATCAATGTAAAGAATGGGTTGAAGTATCAGAGTTGCTATATTTATTTCATTCGAGTAGAAAATGGTCTCGAAGTGATGTACAACAATATCTACAGATTCTTTGGAATTATTTGGAGTATTAGATCATGATTAGATATAATATTAGAACCTACGGTACGGTAATATTAGGGTTAGCTTTTGCTACTTATGTTGTTATATTTCTTTTAACTCAGGATTTAGAGAGTATAGATTTAACTAAGGCTTTAAGACATATCTCAACAACAATTTCAATCAACATAGTAATCTGGGCATTATTTGTTAGCTGGGCATGGAAATGGAGAATATTTCATTCATGGTTAGTTCCGACACCGAATTTAAATGGAGTTTGGAAAGGGGAAATTAAAACAAATTGGGATAAAGCAAAGAACAAATTAATACCAATTGAAGTTGTAATAAAGCAATCATTCTTTCATATACAGGCTAGGATAAAAACTGAAGAAAGTATAAGCCATAGTCTTAGTGCATCATTTGACATTGATAAAGAAAGAGGTTATCATCAACTCTTTTATACTTACCTCAATACACCGAAATCAAGTATCAGGGATCGAAGTGCAATACATTACGGTACTGTTTTATTAAATTTTGAAGGATTCAAAGTAAATGTGATGGAAGGTGAGTATTGGACTTCAAGAGAATCAACTGGAGAGATACAACTGAAACGGGAGATATAATTCGAATAAACAGTAAATCATTTATTGTAATAGGAAGGTGTATGAGTAGAAGTAATAAAAAATTTAGTAGATGGTCATCAATTACAAAATCTACATGGTCATTTCAAGTTTTTAACAAATACAATGATGAACTCAATATGATGTTGTACTCTTATACAGCTTCAAAAAGGAGTACTTATAAATCATTAAAAGCGAATGGTGCAACTTGGGAGGATAAAGCTTCAAAACATTTAAATTTCGATGTCCCAAATGGTGAAGAGGCATTTTCTGATTTGAAAGATTGGTCTTGCTCATTTAATAGTTTTCATAATTGGATGAATCTAAATGCTTTAATGGCAATAAACTCGAATTTAGAAACTTACCTTTCAACATCAATTTCTTTAGCATTAGAATCAGATCCAGGTGTACTTTTTAATTCTCCAAAATCCATTGATGGAGTTGTTCTACTAAAAAAAGGTTCAACAAAAGGCTATTTTAATGATAAAATTATCGAAACCATAACCAAAGGTGATTGGAGTTCTAGAACTACTGCATTTAAAAGAACTTTTGGAGTAATCCCTCCCGAGATCAATAATTATATAAGCGAATTAGAAAAAATTCGGAAAATTCGAAATAAGGTTGGTCATGCTTTCGGAAGAGATATTAGAAGTTCAAGGAATCATGAAGTAAAAGATATCCTATTAATGAAACCACTTCGAGATGAAAGACTGAAAAGATATCATAAGATTATTTGGGAATCAGCAAAATCTATTGATAACTACTTATTACATAATCATATTGGAGAATTTCAAGCAATATCTTTTTATCATAGGATGTATGATGGATTACGGAAAGATCTTCACCAAAGTATGAGAGCAATTGAATTAAAAAAAAGATTAGGTAGTTTCGGTGATACTTCAGGGAAAGAATTCTGTAAAGGATTGGTGAAGTATTATGAAGCACTATAACAGTATTTATGTTTAAAACTATATATCAATTATTAATAATTATATAAACTCCCTAAACAACAATGCCATCTTACCGTGAATCCTGAAGGTTTCCAGTTCATATTCTTCTAAAACAATAACATCATGCTGCTGATTCAGAGGTCGCAGTATTACTCTTTTCTTTTCAGCATAGAACTGAAATTTTTTTGTGTGATACCATCAGGTGTCTGGCAAGCAAATATTTTCCTATTTAATTTCAGTATATCCGCAGACTCTTGAATAACCACAATATCTCCTTTGTAATTCTGGAGAACAGATAAATATTTATTACACGAATTGGCAATAAAAATATTATCTACCATTTGTAGGGCTAGTTATGTTTGGGTTATATTAAGAACTCATAAACCAATTCTATTATAACATGTAATTAATGTGATAAAACTAGATTTATATCATTAGCTTATCGTTAAGTATTTTCAATGTTATATTACAAATCGACTTCTATAATACTAAATAGGTTGTTTTGGGTTCTATCCCACCATATCTCATTATTTATATCAATAAGATATAGTGCTTTAAGCAAAACTATAATAGCCCCCTTTTTATCTCCAGTTTTCAATAGGCATTCACCTTGCATTGCCAAAGCAATATTTCGTTTTTCTTTGTATTCTTTAGCGAGTGTTTCTTCTGGTCTGTATTTTGAAAAAAAACATTTCTGTTTTTCATCATAACTTGCCCTATAATAAGGGTCAATAGAAGCTGAAATTAGATTTGCTAACAAATTTGCTTTATTTGAAAACTCAATTAGTACGGGTATTGCTTCTTTGAAATCACCAGCATTAAAAAGTACTTTTGCCTCTACTTCTAAAGAATCAACTTCAGACTTAGTAATTACTCCAAGATCATCTACTTTTGAAATAGATTCTGTTATATCAAAAGCATCCACAACTTCAGGTTCGCTAGCGAAAATGATCATCGGAAAAAATAATAAAAACAAAATTAAATAGTTTTTCATAATTCTACTCCTTTATCTATGATTTAATTAAAAATATCCACTTCATTTCTTGCATAAGGATTTTTTGCATAATCTATTGAATAAAAATTGCTGTAAAAATTATTTTTTATTAAGAGAATACCACTTAGTTCTTGCATTTGATTTTTATCTGTTAATAATCCACTGCAAAAATTATTCCCAAAAATGACATCATATAATTCATTCATATTTAACCTATTATAATTTTCACTAATACAAGCTATAACAAATCCTAAATTATAGTCATTAGCAATGGATTTATATTTTTCATATTTATTTATTATTGTTTTTCTAATCCTATAAGTATGTCTTCCTCCAGCTATAACTTTAGATATATTCTTGATATTTATTTTACTGTTGTTTAAGTTCATAAAAAAATTAAGTTCCAAACCGTTTGATAAAACCTTACTACAATTCTTGACAACACTGTTTTTCATTAAGAAGCATTCAACTTCTTTGATTTCAGAATCGATTTTTTCAGTTGAATTCAAGCTGTTGTTCATTCTTGATAGATTTATAGATACATCATACTTATATTTAAGATTTTGGAGTTTTGACAAAATTACAACTAATTGCTTTTGTTCTTTTAACATATATTGATATTTATTCAATGTGAATACTTCACAAATAAAAGAAGTTTCAAGAGAAGAAACCATCCAATCAGGTGTAAGATTATCAAATTTTTTATCAAATTCAACATCCATTTTCTTAGCATTAAGAATGTGTCCTACAAGTAGCTCATGGTATTTTGTCATTATATCTTTTGAATTTAGCATTTTAATTATTTGCTTTTGTTTCTTTGGACTCAACTTTGAAATGAGGTCAAAATTCCCTTTCAATGTGTTAATAAACTGATCTGATCTTACGAGTAAGTCTAATTGTTCAATATAATATCTGGCATCATTAAAAGTTCTTATATCCTGATAATTAAATTTAGGATATTTATTTTTAAGAGTATCTATTAGTATCATTAAATCTTCTTTACTTGTTAATTTCATTGTTTTCACTATTTCATATTACTACTTGATCTTACTAGAAAACTAAGCAAGTTCGCCAAGTATCCTGAAGGTTTCCAGTTCGTATTCTTATAAAGCAATAACATCATTATCCTGATTAAGTGGACGTAGAAGAACTCGCTTTTTCTCTGCATCGAGCTGTAGTTTCTTGTGAGTTATACAATCCGTTTTCTGGCAGGAAAATATTCGATAATTTAAGTCCAAGAAATTCGATAATTCATGTATATGCATAATTCCTTCTTCACAATTCTAATACAAAACTTTATAAAACATTCAAATCTTGCAAGAAGTTTTTCATTTCAAGCAAAATTTGTTGTACGCTTCAGTGCCCACTAATCCCCTGCTGCATGCAGCCTACGACTCCCGTGCACTTGATAAGAAATCCTGTGAACCTTGTCCGGGGGGAATTACCAGAGCCATTACTGATAATAAAAAATATTTAGCCGGACTATTTAAGCAGCAGGCATTTATTATCAGCCTTTTTGATGCCATCAATAATCAGGCTGTAAAAATAAACTCCTGAGCTTGCTGGTGCTCCATTATCGTTTTTCCCATTCTGACTATGTTAATAAATCGAGTCAGGTATAAACAAAATGCCTAACATCTTTGTGAAATATTCTCTGTGTTAGGCAATGCTTGACAAATTTGCCTAACAGATTATTTTGTAACCGTAAATATTAGGCAGGTAAAAATGAGTATAGTAAAAGAAATCTTGAGAGATGAAAGAGAGCGTTTAAGATTATTAAAAGATCAGATAGAAGACGAGATTTTGTCTTTACCAAAAGGTTCTCTTTCTCGTAAAGTAAGAAGTAATAGGTTCTATTATTATTTAGCCTATCGAGAAGGGGATAAAATCATTTTCAGATATATAGGGAAGGAAAACTCCTCAAAGGTTGAATCTTTAGAAAATGATATCAGGAAACGAAGAAAGCTTGAAAAGCGATTGAGAGAGATAAAAGCTGCTCTTAAGGATATTAAAAGAGGATTAGTTGAAAGATAATTACGGATTGTTCTATAATATTTTGTTCAAGTTTCATGAAGCAGGTATTCTTGAAAATGTGATTTTGACCTAATATGAGCGATACTGTTTTGATTAAGATTGCTAATATCTTTGAGGATATTGTATTATG
>CAZAHZ010000070.1:0-12829 GCA_964485055.1 uncultured Candidatus Cloacimonadota bacterium | reverse complement strand
TGTCAAAAACCAAGGGTAATTCTGTTGATCCACTGCTGATGATCCAAAAATTCGGGGCTGATGCTGTACGCTGGTATCTACTGGCTGTAAGCTCTCCCTGGGTTCCGACCAGATTTGATGAAAAGGGTGTAGGTGAAATCCTGAATAAATTCTTTGGCACTCTCAAAAATGTTTATTCATTCTATGTTACCTATGCAAATATAGACGGATTTAATGCCCGTCAACATGAAATTCCGGCAAAGAAGGACGCCGAGATAGACCGCTGGATAATCTCACGCCTGCATAACCTGATCGGGGAAGTGATCAATAATAATGAAGTATTTGAGCTTACCCGCAGCGTTCGCACTATCCAAAACTTTGTGATTGATGATCTCAGCAACTGGTATGTTCGCCGCAGTCGCCGGAGATATTGGGCTATGACGCTTACTGACGATAAAAAATCTGCCTATCTGACTCTGTGGGAAGTGCTTACTGCCGTCAGTCGTCTGATGGCTCCCTTCTCCCCCTTCCTGGCTGAGGAAATTTATCTTAATCTAACCGGTGAAGATAGTGTCCATCTGGCTGATTATCCTGTTAGTAGCCCAGATTTGATTGATCATAAACTGGATGCAGAGATGCAAACAGTGATCAACCTGGTTTCGCTGGGTCGTGCTGCCCGGAATAATTGCCAGATCAAAGTCCGCCAGCCCCTGCAAACCATGTATATTCCCTTTGAATGCCAGGCACTGGTTCAGCGGAATGAATGGCTGGTAAAAGAAGAGATCAACATCAAAGATATAGAATATATCAAACGGGAAGATAGTTTTATTGATTACGACATCAAGGTCAACTTCAAGAAGATGGGACCTCGCTTCGGCAAGTATGTCAAAGATTTAGCTGCTGCACTCGATCAGGTTGATCATAATGAGATCGTTGTAAGTTTGAATTCCAGTAAAGCTTATAACCTGAATTTAGATGGCAGGAATTTTGAATTGCTGCCTGAAGATCTGATCATAACGATTAAGAACAGAGAAAACCTGATCTTTGCCGCCGAAAATGACTTGTTTGTGGCTTTAAATACAAAATTGACCGATGAACTGGTCATGGAAGGTCTGGCTCGTGAACTGATCAATAAAATCCAGTATTCGCGGAAAAAATTTGGTTTTGAGATCATGGACAGGATCAGGATAAGTTATTATGGAAATGATGAAATGAAAACTGTGTTCACTAAGTATGAAGAGTATATTAAATCTGAGACTTTAACTGATGATATATTGTGTGTTGAAGACAGCGGTGAATTGACAAGTTTTGTAGTTAATAACCACGATGTCCGCATGAAGATCACAAAAAATAGAGAGAGGAACTAATAATGGCAAAAATCAGAGCTTTCAAGGGGGTACGTCCGACTCCGGAAATGTTCGGCAAAGTGGTATCTCCGCCTTATGATGTGCTTGATTCCAATGAAGCAAAAGCATATGTGAAAGGGAAACCTTATAGTTTTTTACATGTAGTAAAACCGGAAATAGATCTTCCACCGGAGATTGATCTATATGATGAAAGAGTCTATCAAAAAGGTCGTGAGAATCTCTATAACCTGATAAATAACAATATCCTGGTTCAGGACGATAAGCCATGCTTGTATCTCTATCGCCTGATCATAGGGCGTGTTGATCAGATCGGTCTGGTAGCTGCAACTTCCATCGAAGATTACGAAAATGACATTATCAAGAAACATGAACATACACGGGCGGATAAGGAAGCTGACCGCGTTAAGCATGTAAACACTCTTAATGCAAATACAGGTCCAGTTTTCCTCACCTATCCTCCCAGGAAGGAGATGAATGAACTTGTGCTTGATCTGATACAGGAAACTCCGCTTTATGAGTATAAAACTGAAGATGATATCAAGCATATCATCTGGAAAATTGATGATGAGAAAACAATTAGCCAGATAACTTCTATTTTTGCTGATATCAAAAATCTATATGTTGCAGATGGTCATCACAGGTCTGCTGCGGGAACAAAAGTGGGTCAGCAACGCCGAACTGCGAATCCTCATCATACCGGAGAAGAGGAATATAACTATTTCCTCGGCGTAATTTTTCCTTCTGATCAGCTCTATATCATGGATTACAACCGGATTGTCAAGGATTTGAATGGACTGAGCATCGAAGAAATCAAGAGTAAAGTTGCGGAGAATTTTGTCGTCGAGAAACAGATCGGAATATATTATCCCGAAGGTGTGCATCATTATGGTATGTATCTTGGTGGTGTCTGGTATAAACTGACAGCCCGTCATGGAAGTTTCCCTGAAACTGATCCCGTTCTAAGCCTGGATGTGTCTATTCTGCAGAATAACCTGCTGTCTCCGATCCTGAGTATTGGTGATCCCCGTAAGGATAAGCGAATAGATTTTGTCGGTGGTATTCGTGGTTTAGAGGAACTTGCTAAACGAGTAGATGCAGGTGAAGCAGTGGCTTTCTCCATGTTTCCTACTTCGATCAGGCAATTAATGGCTATCGCCGATGCCGGTAAATTCATGCCTCCCAAATCTACCTGGTTTGAACCTAAACTACGATCCGGCGCAATTATTCATCTGCTTGACTGATCACCTGATTAATCAGCAAATTTGATATATTCTAACCTGTCGGGTTACCGGCAGGTTTATTTTATCGGGAAGAAAAAATGAAATTCTATTATCTGATCAGTCTGGGCTGCCCCAAAAATCTCGTTGACAGCGAGATTTTCGCCGGCATCATTGAGCAGGATGGATTTACGGCTACTGATGATCCAGCTCTCGCGGAAGTGATCATTGTTAATACCTGCGGTTTTATCCTTGATGCCAAGCGTGAAGCAATTGACACTATTCTTGAATTATCCGGATTCAAGAAAGAAGGTAAATGCAAAATGCTTATTGCCACTGGTTGTCTGGTCAGGCGTTATTTCTCTGATCTCCAGCGTGACATTCCGGAAGTTGATCATTTTATAGACCTGAAGAATTTCACCCAATTCGCTGATCTATTTGCCCGGGAAGAACCATATAACCGCAAGCAACTTACACCTCAGCATTATGCTTACCTTCGCATCAGCGATGGCTGCAACAATCTCTGCTCATATTGTGCTATCCCCTCTATCCGCGGAAAACTGGTCAGTGATCCTGCTGAAACCTTGATCAGGCAGGCAAAGATGATGGCTGCCTCCGGTGTAAAGGAATTGATCATCACTGCTCAGGATACCACCCAATATGGAATTGACTGGGATGGAAATTCCCACCTGATCGAACTACTCAAAGAACTGGAAAAAATAAAAGATATTGAATGGATCAGGCTTCTCTATCTGCATCCTGCTCATCTATCAGATGAATTAATTGATTATATCTGCCAGAGTGAAAAAATATGTCATTACTTTGAAATACCATTGCAGCATGCCAATGATCGCCTGCTTAACCTGATGAACCGTAAAGTTGACCAGAAAAGGACAAGAGAGATCATCAAGCGGATACGTGAAAAAGATACTTATGCTGCTGTCAGAACTACGTTCATTGTCGGGCATCCTGGTGAAACTGAGCAGGATTTTGATGAACTTATGGACTTTATCGAAGAAATGCAGTTTGAAAGGCTGGGTGTGTTTACCTACTCAGAAGAAGAAGGCACCAGGTCAGCTCAATTGCCGGAAAAAGTTGATGGAGATCTTGCTGAATTACGTAAAGACCAGTTGATGGGTATTCAAATGGAAATTTCGCAACAACTTCTGCGACGCTTTCAGAATAAAGTGATCAGAGTAATAATTGACGGAAAGAGTGATGATCAGGAATTTAATCTCATGGGCAGAACCAGATATGACTGCCCTGAAATTGACGGTGCTGTCTATCTGTATGGTGAAGCCGCACCGGGTGAGATCAGAGATGTTCTCATAATAGACACCTGGGAATATGATCTGGTCGGCAGAATTATTAGCGAAAAGGAAGAAAAAGATTATGAATAAAAAAATAGCTTTAACAGGCATCAAACCTACTGGCAATCCTCATATAGGTAATTATTTCGGAGCTATCAAACCTGCTCTGGAACTTGCTTATGAATACGAGACCCGCTATTTCATTGCCGATTACCATGCCTTGAATCAGACCAAAGACCCGCAAGTCCTTAGGGAACAAATCTATGAAATCGCTGCTGCCTGGCTCGCCTGTGGGCTTGATCCTGAACATAATCTTATTTATAAACAATCTTCCGTCCCTCAGACTTTTGAACTGAATACTATCCTACTGGCTTTCACTCCCAAAGGTTTGATGAATAGAGCTCATGCCTATAAAGCCCTGCTGCAATCCAATCTGGAAAATGGCAAAGACCCTGATGACGGCGTTAATATGGGGCTTTTCACCTATCCCGTCCTGATGAGTGCCGATATTCTTCTCTTTGATGCTGACGTCGTACCCGTTGGATATGACCAGCAGCAGCACCTGGAAATGGCAACTGATATTGCTGAAGATATTAACCGTAATTATGGCAAGGAACTACTGAAAATCCCCCAGGCTCTCATTCGTAAAGAAACTGGAAACGTGATCGGTCTGGATGGTCGAAAAATGAGTAAAAGTTACAATAATACAATTCCCATGTTTCTCCCCGAAAAGAAACTTCGTAAAATAATCATGAAAATCGTTACTAACAGCCAGACTATTGAAGAACCAAAAGACCCCGAAACCTGCAATATATTTACGCTCTATAAGCTTTTTGCTGATCAAGCCCAACAGGAAGAGATGAAAAAACTCTACCGCAATGGAGGTCTTGGCTGGGGACATGCTAAACAGGCTCTCTTTGAAGTTATGAATGAAACCATTACTCCATTACGAGAAAAATACAACAATTTAATGGCTGATAAAAGTCAAATTGACGCTATCCTTGATCATGGCTCCGCCAAAGCCCGTGAACTCGCTGAACAAAAACTCATCTTCCTCAGAAAAGAGGTTGGTGTAAAATAACTCCACTATTCACTAATCACAAATTCCTTACCGACATCAAGGCAATGCCAACCAGCTTGCTCTCTTCCAAGCGTTCCTCTGCCAGAAGTAAAGGTGAAAAATCTGTATTATAGGGCGAAAGCAGGATTTCCTGACCGTTCTTGAACATTGATACTTTCTTCAACGTAACTTCCCCGCACACATTCACTACGCAGACATGACCCTCTGCCCGACGCCAGTTATTATCCTGCCTGACCACTACTATATCACCATGCGAAATATAGGGATGCATGGACTGTCCCTGGGCAAAAAAGGCAAAATAATCATCCACCTTGCCAGGCAGATCTTTCCGGTTTACCAGGACATGATCTAACGGTTCCGCCTCTTCTATCTCCAGCGGTGAGCCACAACTGACTGCTGCCACAATCGGTAGATTATAATAATAACCCTCTCTCAGCTTGCGAATATCTTCATCACCGGAATAAAACATGGAACCATCTCCATTCAGCAGCCAATTGATATTAATATTATAATATAGCGCCATTTTATTGAGAAATTCCGCACTGGGGGTTGTTTTATCTCGACAGTAACGATTAATGACTACTGAAGAAATACCAATCTTATCAGCCAACCTCGTCTGGGTGAGATGAAGCTTCTTAAGAGCCTGGTAAAGTCGTTCTCCTACTATCATCTTTGTCTCCTATTCTACTTTAATTATCCTGAGAGATAATTATATATTGTCCAATTAACCGTCAAGTTAATTTTGATAATTTATATAAAGTTTTTTTTATTGACATAATTAGACATAGTTTGGATAAAGACGCTTAGCAATGGATATAGGAGTATAAATGGTTAGAATAGTATTATTGATATTGCATGTAGTAGTCGCTTTAGCGACAGTTCTGGTAATTCTGGTTCAAACCAGTAAAGGAAACGGATTGGACAGCACACTCGGCGGTGCAGCTAGTCAGGTTTTAGGTGGACAGGCAGCCCCTGCCATGCTTAAAAAGATGACTCGAATACTGGTTGCGGTTTTTTTCATTCTTTGTGTGCTGCTGGCTTTTCAGAACAATGGACGCGCGCGCAGCAATTCTGCTTCTGCAGTTCAAAAACTTCGTGAAAAAAGCCAGACTGAAAATGTTCAGCCCATGAACGAGACAGCTCCGCTGGAAGAATTACCTCTGGAATTGCCCGTTTCATCTTCTGATAGTCTTTAATTAATTCGCAGAAGTGGTGGAATTGGCAGACACGCAAGACTAAGGATCTTGTGCCCACTTTCGGGTGTGCGGGTTCAAGTCCCGCCTTCTGTACCAGATAAAAAAATGCACCGTTTACGGTGCTTTTTTTTCGTATCTATTGTCTTGTTACCAGAGTAAATATTTGTGTAAAAAAAAAGGGAGTAGATGTACATCTGCTCCCTTAATTTATTATTTTATCTTCAGATCAATTCTCATCTTTTACGATATCTTTTCCCAAGGCTTTCTGCTCTGAGGCATAGGTAAACATGTCTTCCAGTGAATTGCATTTATCAAAGATGGCAAAGGCATCCTGCAATTGCTGGTCATCCCTTATAGATATTTTATAACCTTCCGCTTCGCCGTATTTCTTGCTTATAATATTGCTGGTAAGGTTATTAGTTATCCAGCTCATAGTGCTGTCTAATTCGGCTTGTGTCCACTCCACGCTGTCTTCCTGAGCAGTGTGAAGAAAATCATCCACCGTTGCCTGATCCAGCTCGAAATCTCGCTCTACTTCCGATTCATGAACTATCATATAGTCAACTGCAAAATTGAAAGTTATATTTTTCCGGCGTAATTCCATCCCCAGACGCGTCATTTTAGATTGCTCTAATTCCAGATCTGGATTAATTCCTCCACCACCATAGACAACTCTACCCTGCTCAGTATAGTATATATCCTTGAGGTGTTCCTGGTCAGCTTCTTCCCGCATCTTATCCAACTCTTCATTAGTAAGCTCTCCATTTCGCACTCTTGGGTCTTTGAGCAGTTTATCATTTATATCCTTATGGATACAGCGTCCGGAATTAATGTAATATTTGGCGGTGGTAATTTTTATTCCATAACCATCTTCAAGCCTGAATAATCTCTGTACGGAGCCTTTCCCATACGAAGTCTTCCCCACCACAAGAGCACGGTCATAATCCTGCATGGAACCAGCAAATATCTCAGAAGCACTGGCAGAAGCTTCGTTAATTAGAACAATCACCGGATACCCCGAACGCTGATTATTAAAACTGGTAAAATATTCTTGATTGGCAGCAGGAAGTTTTCCTTGTGTGAAAACTACTCGTTTTCCCTTACCAATGAATTCATTAACGGTATTAACGGCTTCGGAAAGCAAACCTCCGGGATTGAACCTGAGATCTATCAGCAAACCACGCATACCTTGTTTTTCCAGTTCATCCAGCTTTTCCCGCAACTCTGTAGTAGTTTTAGCATTAAACTGACGAATTCTGATATAGCCGATCCCATTATCCATCACAAATGCATAAGGAGTGCTGGTGATCTCTATAGTAGCTCTGATGATCTCAAAATCGAGTTCTTCTTTCACGCCCGGCCGTTTAATGGTGATGACCACTTTGGTGCCTTCATCTCCACGCATCTCATGTATGGCATCATCTGTGGACATGCCCACTACGCTTAATCCGTCCACTTTGACGATCTTATCCCCGGCAAGGATGCCCATTTTATAGGCTGGTGTTCCTTCGATAGGCGAAACAACTGTGATGTAATCCCCAATCTTATTAATGGTTATACCTAAACCTCCAAATTCTCCTTTTGTACTGGTATTGAACTTTTCGAATTCATCAGGATCAAAGAAGTCTGTATGAGGATCAAGTTCCTCGACCATTCCATCAATTGCAGAATTAATCAAATCTTCCACATATAGCGTATCTACATAATTTGTTTGCAGTTTAAACAGCACCTGATTAAACAATTCCAGTTTTTTAAGGATATTATCACGACTGTTATCCCGAGCATCTACCTTATAGCTACTGACCAGTAATACTGCAATTAGTATCCAGCCAAATAAACCAAGTGAGAGAAATATTTTCCCTGTTCCTTTCAATTTCATCAGCTCCTCTCTTTTATAAATTCTTTTATTTTTTTTACGATAATACCATTTATCTCAGCAATTGTATTTTGTCCATTGATAATTACGATACGTTTATATTTAGCTGCCAAATCAAGGAATCCCTGTCGTACCTGCCGGTGAAAATCAAGCGACTCCTGCTCCAGTCTGTCAGCAAGCTCCGGCTCGATCCGGCTCAATCCTGTTTCTGCCGGAATATCAATCAAAAAGGTGAGATCCGGCTCTAGATGATAAGCTGCAAAATTGCAGAGAAATTCTATTGCTGCCTGGTTGATTTTCCTCGCTGCTCCCTGATATGCTATCGTGGAATCATAATACCTGTCTGAGATCACTATCTTCCCAGACTCTATTGCCGGTATGATCTTCTCCCCAGTATGCTGACTGCGACTGGCAGAATAGAGCAGCACTTCGGTTTCAGGTAACATTTCCATGTGCTCAGGTTCCAGAAGTATATTGCGGATACGTTCGGAGATAATTGTTCCACCGGGTTCCCGCGTTAGAATTACCTCTTTGCCCTCTGCTGTAAAATAATCACGCAAGAGTTCCGCCTGTGTGGATTTCCCGCAGCCTTCTATACCTTCAAAAGTGATGAATATTCCCTTCATTATTTCTCCGTCAGCATTTTTTCTGCCAGCACTTCCGAGATTGTATATAATGATCCGGAAATGATCACAATGTCATCCTTGCCGGCTATCTCAAGCGCCCGTTTTGTCCCTGTTACCACATCAAAAGCAGTCTCATAATTTGCCTGGAACTTCTCTGCAAATGCCACCTGCTCCTCTATCTCTGCCGCTCTTTTGGACTTATTCTTGCTGATGATCAGTTTGTTTGATACCTCACTGATACTCCTGATCATACTTTCCAGGTTCTTATCCCTCAGAATTGCCAGCACAAATATAATCTTTTTATCTGCATATATCTTTTTCAGATTTTTTACCAGTACTCCTATTCCTTCTTCATTGTGAGCACCATCAATGATCACTGTGGGTTCAGTCTGCAATATCTGCATCCGCCCAATCCAGTTAGTGTGCAATAGCCCTTCTCTAATAATCCCTTCTTCCACTGATTTTCCCTGCTGCTGCCTCCACCTGAAAAATGACCGCAGTGCTACTCCTGCATTAAACGCTTGATGCTCGCCCACTAAATTAACGCAAAGCTGCTTCCAGGTTACATCTTCATCGCTATAGTCAAAAAATGTCCCTTCTTCACTTAATCTGATATTATCTATCCGGTAATCTTCTCCCAACCTGCTGTATCTCGCACCTCTCTCTTCGCACACTCCCGCTATCACCTGAAAAGCCTCTTCAGGTATTGCTCCCAGAACCACTTCCTGTCCCGGTTTGATAATGCCTGCTTTTTCCCAGGCGATTTTTCGAAGCGTATTTCCCAGGCTGATGATATGATCAAAAGAAATTGTTGTTATTGCAGCAACCTGAGCTGCAAAGGGATTGGTTCCATCCAGTCTGCCGCCCAGTCCCACCTCGAATATTGCTGCCTCCACCTGCTGTTCATAAAAGTAATAAAATGCCATGGCTGTGGTAATCTCAAAAAAAGATGCTTCATTACCCTGAAACACGGCTTCCCATTTTAAATATAATCTTATCAGCTCTTCAGCACTGATATTCTCTCCGTTTATCCGTATCCGCTCCCGATAATCCACCAGGTGCGGGGATGTATTCAAGCCTGTCTTGTAACCATAAGCCCTGCATAGAGATTCCAGCATGGCACAGGTGGAACCCTTTCCATTTGTTCCGGCAATATGTATTCCCCGCAAGTGCAGATTTGGATTGTCCATCGCATTTAAGATTGTATGAATGCGTTCAAGCCCCAACTTCACATTACCGGAATGCCGTTCAAAGATATATTTCAGAAATTCCTGATATGTCATTAGTTTCTCCACATCAAACAAGCCTGTCGCTTTAGACAGGCTTGTTTGATAGCTTTAAATCTTCTCCTTAATTGCCGACTGGCAATCGGTGATCACTGTATTGATCTACATATCGTACCAGTAATGAAGGATAGGCATCCTGCAATAATAACCGGTTAGTTAAGGCAATCTGTATCCTCGAATTTGGCTGTTCCTTTAGTTTCGCAACTGTCGCTCCACTGAGCTTTATCTCATTTATAAATTCCGGATTATTAAAGGCATCTTCACTTAATAATCGGTTGATATCATCTACCAGAGCCTCACGAAGATCATCGCTGGGAAAATTATATTTTGATCCCACCTGAAATTCATAAGGAAATATATGCTCGATAAGTAACCGATTTAACCTTTGCTTCTCTATCTGATTCAGGGAAGCATAATCCTTTTTGTACAGCGACCTGCCCTCTTTACCCAGACTTATTGACTTTACCACGGAGGCACTGAAGTCGTATCCTGCTATAACGTTATTATTTAATTCGTTTGTTATCTGATATTTCTGCTCTATCGTCAGCGGATTTTCTACCAGATGCCATTTTGTTATTATCTCCTGACTTGCCGGGGATAATTGCTTCAAGATTTCCTGGATATTCGGGTCTCCTTTCCGCGTATTCAGGTTCTCCACAAATTTATCCCAATCCAACACTGTTCTGGTATCAAACAAAGAATTTGAATATGCGACATGCTCCTCCAGCATTGCTTTCACTTCTTCATTTAATTTTGTATATATGAATTTCGATATAGTCTTCTGATGGAATTTCAAAATATTTATAAAATAGACAAAATCCTCAAAGGAGTTAAGTGTCAAATCGGGTAAGCTATTCATCTCATTTACACAACGTACGGAAATCTTGCCACTCTCTTTATCTATCTTGATCTGATATTTGTCACCTGGTGCTTCCGAAGGACATTCATAAGCTTTGTTCAAATATCCCATCCGCTCCAGATCATTTGTTGTCCCCGTAAAATCCTTATCCTCGGCTCTTAAAAAATCCTCCGCTGCAGTATATACTGCTTTCATATTCTTTATACATTGTTCTTTTTCCTGCTTTTTATTGATGTTAAAAAAATTCGGCAATGCCAAAATAAATATCAGAGCAACAAAAGCTATCACACTTATTAATTTGTAGATACTGAATTTCTTCATCTCAGCTCCTTACATTTTATTCTCTTTATTTCTATATGCAATTATTAGTCTATTCCGTCAAGTATTTTGTCTCTCAATTTCATTTTTGCTTGACACTCTTATAGTCAATATTTAGTTTTTTTATTCGTTATCCTGTTTATATCAGGAAAAAACAGCTAAGGAAAATGACTATGAAAAAAATCGAGATCACGGTTCGCTCTCATTCCCGAAACGAAATGATTGATATCACTGCAATCGTCACCCGTCAAATATCAGAATGGAATATTCAGGATGGACGCATCACACTTTATGTCCCGCATACCACTGCTGCTATAACGATCAATGAACACGTTGATCCCTGTGTTCAGCATGATATTCTCCTTAGTCTCAACCGGATATCTCCTGTTCTCAAGGAATTTCATCACCTCGAAGGCAATTCTGACGCCCACCTTAAAAGCTCTCTTTTCGGCTGCTCCCAGGATATTATTATCAGCAGCGGACAACCCTTACTCGGCACCTGGCAGGGTGTCTTTTTCTGTGAATTTGATGGTCCCCGTACCAGACGCCTGATCATCGTCCAGTCATGACGCCCTCTTGCCTATTTAATAATCGTTTCCTTCGTACATTGCCGGTGCAAATTCGATTGAGATAATTTCCTCCACCTGGACTACTCGTTTTTCTCCGTCAAACATAAATCGCACGTTTTCACTATCCCCACCCAGATATTTACCAACCAGTACTGAGCCATTCATTAGATTTAATTTATCGCTGTAAAAGTTCTTATCTGCCCATTCAGGTTCATGGATCACTATGTAAATATCATTGTTTAAATCATATCGGTAATAGGTATTGTAATAATAATAATATTCCACTCCCTGACGCCTGATTACACGTATGCCATCCGGCAGATGCTTCACTTTCACGCCATAAGGGGCTTTAACAATCCGGTATCCATCATGTCCCTTACGATAATAAACGCCCTTATTCACATAATAAGGATTACCTTCAACCATCAGTTTTTCTGATTGCTCAGGTAGATTCTTTACAACATAACCTTTTTTATTTGCATCTTGGGGAAACTGCTTACTTGGATTATCTTTTACCATCTTGCTTTGTGCAAATAGACTTAATCCAAGCAACAGCGTTATAACCGTCACAATCACTCTCGGTCTCATGTTTCCTGCCATCGTGTCCTCCTTATTGACATCATATTACTAAGTTTTCTTATTCACGCTTTTATTGTCCATTATATTTTTTTCTTTTTTCTTCTCCTCAAAAACCTTTCTCGCCCAACTTTAATATTATAGACAAATTTCTCCTGTTTTACTGTATTGTTTTTTACAGGTTCAGTATCTGAATCAAAAAAATGCAAGGTGGTTAATAAATGAAAAAATTATTACTGCTTCTTATTGCCGTTCTGCTCTTTGCCTGTAATGGTAAAGAATCAAAATCAAGAATTATTAATCCTGATGCTTCTCAAAAAATTCTGATCTCCATGGAAAGTACTGAATTTAAAGAAAAACTCGTAGATAAATTAATCTCTAAATATAAAAATATTTCTACAATCGAAATTCAATCTCTGAAATTTCTTAAAAAGACGAACCCCGCAGACTACAATGCCATTATTATTTTGGATGCCTGTCAAGCCTCACTGAAATTAAACTTTGTTATCAATAAATTCAGGAAAAATCACCCCACCGAAGATAATGTTATCTTCTTTATCACTAGCGGT
>CAZAHZ010000069.1:0-13033 GCA_964485055.1 uncultured Candidatus Cloacimonadota bacterium | reverse complement strand
ATGTTTCCGGTTACGCCTTCTGCTGAGATCAAAGCAAGCTTGCTTTCATTCTGATAATACATACAGTTATCAGCAACTACTTCTACGTTGCCAAGCGTCACATTATAGCAATCAATAACATCATATCCCAGACTGATTACCACATCAGCAGTATTCAAATAAAGATATTCAACATCATTAGACATTGTGACCACATTCTCAAAGCTTCTCACACCATTAATGACAGGCAATGTATCGCGTACTCCTACCACGTACTGCAAAATATAAGCACCATCCAAAGCATAAAGATTTCCATCCATGTCCACATCAGCACGCAGGAAACGCCACTCCTCCCAAGGCACTGGATCTTCAGGAATGGGATCCATATCCACCAGATTCATCAAGATCAGCGAAACATCATAACTTTCCACTTCATCGTTATCATCAATGTCGCCATAAGCTATCGGAGATATTACTTCAATATAATCTTCTTTCAACTCAGTTGAAGTATTCCTACTCTCATCATCAGACACCGTCAAACTAACGCTGTACAATCCCGGTTCATCATAAACCCAAACCGGATTCTGCTCGTTACTGTCTATCACCCCGTCATTATCAAAATCCCATTGCCAGCTTACGATTGAATCTGCAGGGGCGGATGTGTCTGTAAAGTTTACTGTTAATGGAGCGTGGCCCGAAATAACGTCTGCTGTGAAATCTGCTTCAAGATCATTAGACATTTCACCTATGTACAAATAATCAATTTCATTTTCAGTTAATACCCTTTCAAATATGCAAATTTCATCTAGCTTTCCATTAAATGCATCCCATGCAGGATGATTCATCCTTCCAAAAGCAGTATCTCCTGCAAAGGGCAATACCCACGAAGGTGAGGTAGACTCATATGAACCTTCAAATTCTCCATTTAAGTATCCATCAAAATATGATCCATCATACGAGATTGCTACATGATACCACGTATTATTTTGTAACTGTGTTGTCATATAGCTTAAATTGCCATTATTTGGCCACTCTAATTGCCAATCCCCATCTCCAGTTCCATGACCATCATAAAATTCAAGAACTCTGGGAATCAAATATCCATCACCAGTTCTATTTATCCAAAAACAAATTGAAAATCCCTCTGGATTAGGATTAAAGTTAATATCTGCATCAATTCTTGTATTCCCACCAGCACTTGAAAAATAATAAGCACTGTTTGGGTTACCAAATCTATCTTCAGTCAAAACTGCACCATTTACAATTCCGTTAAATCCATTACCACTTTCATCCAGAGCATTACCATTAAAGGGGTAATATGCTACCATACCCTCAATTACGCTTTCCTCTGTTATCTCAAATACGCCGCTGTCACCATCGCCGGTATTACCAAAATAATCGGTGGCTGTTACCTTCACAACCACATTCTCCGAAGGCAATTCCGGCACTGTCCAGTCATAAGCATAAAGCATTTCCGTTGCTGCCAGACTCGCATCATACTCAGCATTATGAACTTCATCAAAATAAAACTCCAAAAGTATCGGCTCTGAAGGACTTTCCGCAAAATAATCCTCTGCAATACCAAATTCTATCGCTAAGGTAACACCAGGTGTCAATACTTCACCTCCTTCAGGATTACTGATAGTCACCACCGGATAAACACTATCAAAAGTCAAAACTTCTGACTCCACGATCAACACATCAGCATTGATCACAACAAACATCATCATGAATAGATACAACACTATCCTAATCTTCATAATATCCTCCATTATAATTTAATTCAATATCTTTTTTAACCGCGAAAGCCGCTAAAGTACGCGAAAAAATACAAGAAAACATAGCAAAGTAAAAGTTATCTTTACAAACTACTCTCATTCTGTCCCTTCCCACTTTCTCATTTTCACATTTTCTTCCTTTCGCGTCATTTCGCGCCTTTCGCGGTTCATAATCTTATCTTCCCATTCAAAATTCAACACTCAAAATTCAAAATTACTCGACTGCCCTGAGAATGCGGAAGCCTATATTGAAGCTGCTGCCGCCGGGGCTGTGGCTGCTACGATTTGCAACACTACAGCCACCGGCATCGAGGTTCCAGCTACCACCTCGTCTCACGCGGGGAGTCCCACTATCAGGTCCCGTTGGATTATTACCTGGGCTTGAGCTATAATACCACCAACAATACCAGTCATTACACCACTCATAAACATTCCCACTCATATCGTAGATAGAAAGCTGATTAGGTTCTTTGGTCCCTACTTCATGTGTCTGTGAACCAGAATTAGAAGAATACCAGCCATAATCTCCCATATTATCTGTTGTTCCGCTGTAACGATAATTATCTGTCCAGTTCACGCCTCCTCTCGCGGCATATTCCCATTCGGCTTCTGTAGGCAATCTATAGCCATCTGCACTAAAATCACAGCTCCAGTCTGATAAATCATAACAGGGGGTTAAACCCTCCTGCTCTGATAACCAGTTACAATATACTATACCTCCATACCAGGTTACTTCGATAACTGGACATTCGATATTTGGAGCTCTACTACTTCCTCCAAAGTAAAAACTTCCATTATAGTCTATAGCACAATCGGAATCATCCATATTTATTAACTCAGTACCATTATAACTGCCATCTGAGGATACTCCCCAGGAATTCAAGAATTCAATGTAGTTGGTATGCGTTACTTCATACTGCCCAATCAAGAAACTGTTAAGCGTTACCTCATGCACTGGTAATTCATCATAGTACCCCTCATCAAAATGGTCGCCCATATCAAAAGTTCCGCCTTCCACAAGGATCATGCCTTCGATTTGTTCCACGTAATGATCGTCAATATGCAAACGCACTTTGTAATTATCTCCAAAAGTACCCGGATGTTCTGCTCCAAAGTTCCATACTATCTGCTTGCCTGTTCCTGGAATGATATTATCACCCACATCGCCAGACAGCGAATCACAGCTTACCGTCCAGGTGGTTCCATCATCCTCCGATACTTCCATACTCGCCGTTAATACGTCACCATCAGCGTCATACACATCATAAAACACATCAATCATCTGACTGCCATCCTGACGTTGACCAACCATAAAATTCTCCACTGCGGGGATACTGTTACACCAGGCAATCCCTGCCAACAGCAATAACAAAATAATTACTACTCTTTTCATAAAATCTCCCTTTGTTTATTATGTCTAAATTTATCAAGAATGTATGGGTAAATATTGATTTACCCATACTTATTTGAAATTGCCAATAACCTTTTATCATGTCAAGTAAAATCAGTTAATTCAGGCATCCCTCCGTTTGAGACTGTTCAATTTGTTTTAGTTATTTTTCCCCGATAGGGGATACACTATGAATAGCCCCAGGTTGGAACGAAGTGACTACCTGGGGTTTGCTCAATCTCACCACCCCCCACCCCCAACACCAGCTGCGCCGGTGTTGGGGGTGGGGGGAACGGTGTGGGGGCATTTTAGCCCCAGGTAGTCGAAATACGACAACCTGGGGCTATTCATAGTGTATCCCTTTCAGGGAAAGATGTCAATTCAGCCTTTGTTGACACTTCTAAGTAAAATGTGCACTAAAATCTATAATAAAAGCGATTTATCTTTATTTTTCAATTGGTTAGTTTGAACAGTCTCAGTGGTTTTGGAAGAAGACAAGACAAAGATGATCTGTGTACGCATTAATCAAGACCATTCTGGTCCGGATTTTCTACTCAAGTGAAATTATTCACGATTTATAATATCCTTCTTCTCTTCCTTTCGCGTATTTTCGCGCTTTTAGCGGTTGAAATATCTTTGTATTGTAAGCAAGGCTTGGTAATAACTATGTCGCCCAAAAGTCTTGCCCTGAATACAGTTCAAAACTCTTGTTCAAAACTCTTGTTCTCAACTGATAGACTATGTACAATAATATCCTTCTTCTCTTTCTTCTGCGCCTTTCAGCGGTTGAAATATCTTCATCTTTTTATCTCTTTGTCATCCTGCCACGTAAAGCATCTACCGGTAATAATCGTGATATACTTCTCACGGGCAAATAACTCACTAAAAGAAGAATGATCATCACTATCACAACCGTGAGCATTACCAGTCCTATTGTATATTGGGGATACATGGCATCCAGCAGTCCATCCATGCCATAGCTATCCATCATTTCCGGCAGTTTCAAGCCTGTCTCCTGGAACTTTATTAAAAGCGGTGTTCCCCAAATGGTTGCCAAAACCACGGCAAGAAGACCGGAAAGCAGCCCTTCCAGCGTAAATATCCTGATGATCTGACTGCGTCGCATACCAAGAGCCATCATCATACCTACTTGTTTGCGTCTTTTGAATAATGCCAGAACCTGGGTATCAAAAACTGCTATCATTGCCAGAAATATCAGAAGTACATACATAAATACTCCACCTGCCAGTTCCGTGGCAAATATCGCCCTGAATTCGGAGAGCAGGTCATCCTGAGTTTTAAATATCCATTCCTCTCCTAAATCTCCAGCTTCTTCCTTCACTGTGAAATAGTTCACTTCACCCGGAGCGGCAAGCATCTTCTGCATTTGTGCCAGTTCCAGCCATACCTGTCCCTGGTCTATAGAAGCAACTGTAGATCTAAAAACATGAACTATTTCAAATTCGGAGGCATCAAAACTGCCTTTGGTGTCCCGCCAGCGCAACATCAATTTATCCCCGGTTTTCACCTTCAATTTCCCGGCAGTGCGATGACCCAGCATCATTTTATATTTACCTTTTTCATGCTTAAGTTTCTGAGTTGGTAATTCCAATAATTCCTGTTCTGCTTCAACTCCCTTAAAGATTATGTTCTTCATTCTTCCCTGGGGATAAATAACTCCCTGACTGGCTAGAAATTCAACGGTATCTTCGTCTTTGATCGCTTGAGGTATCTTCATTCTGCTGTCTTCATAACTGAATGGATCATAGGGATCAAATTTCTGTTGCCAGTATTGTCCTCCTGCTATATGCCACTTTATCATCGCGTTCTCTGCATCCCGCTGCCAGCCTACATAAATTCCGTGAAAACCTATAATGGATACCAGCACTATGGATAGTATAAAAACATTTAACCAGGTGCGAAAACCACCCCCGATTATGTTTCTCCAAGCTAATTTTAATATCATTAAATGTTTCCTGATAGCCGGTATTTCTATTTCCGTAAACTTGCTTTACTGAAAGTGCTTTCAGGAATATCCACATCCATTTCAATACTGTCAATCAGTATAGTTGTCCCTTTTCCCTTAGTATTCAACACATCTTTATAAAGAACCTTAAAGGGATACCAGCGATCCTTAACCTGCCGGATATCTGAAAGTTCCACTCTTTTCAGCAAAGTTCCGCTTTCGCCATACAATTCTTCCTGCAATGGTAAATACAGAACTTTATCCACCCATAGCCTGCATTGATGATAAGTGGCTCCTGCTTCTTTGGCAGTCAGCATCAATACCCAACATTCTTTTTGCTGGATCAGTTCTTCTTTTTCTATCACGGCATTATATTTGTCTGCATAGACAGTTTCTTCCATAAAATCTTCATAAGAGAGGTCAGAGCCATTAACTGACTGGCGTAACAAATGCCCGGACATCTGGATGATCCGGTCACTGTTTTTATCATAAATATATAATTTATCATCCAGCTTCAGCATCTTAGTTCCTGCTTCGCGAGGAGGAGACAGGTATTCCGTGAAGGAGTCCATATTTCCACGAGACCAGCTTTTAGTCACTATTTTGCGACTGCCCCTTCTGCCTTCGATCACCATTCGAGACTCAATTATCTGGTTCTCGCTGTAAAGATTTTCGTCTATTTTTCTTAAGATGTCCTCTGCCTGATCAGCTACGAGATTACAGCTTATGATCAATATTATCAATAGAATTATTCTCAACCTAACCTCCTAATTTTCCAATTCTTTGAATAATGATGCCGTATTACGCCGGAATATTGCTAATCCGGCAAAAGCAGCACCCATAACTGTTGCCAGAAATCCTGGTATAAAACCTATCACATAACTCATCCAGTTCACTTGTGCCGATATATCAGGACTCATCATCACTGTGGCATTGGTGAGATAATGGCTCATATCAAAAGGATGGCTTTGCAGATAATATCCCAGCAGCACACCTCCTGATGTCCCGATCAGATAACCAAGAAATCCAATTAATACCGCTTCCTGGATCAGACTGTTATAGATGTGCAGTGATTGTTCTCCAATCGCCAGTCGTAATCCCATTTCTCCATATCGTCGGATTCCATTGATCAATCCTAAATTCCATAGCACAAGACCCATAATAAAGACAAAAAATCCAATTATAATAAAGATTGCACTTTGCATCCAGCTAAGCATCGATTCCATTTCGCCCTGCTTATGAAGTGGCAGCATAGTCGCGGAAAACTCATCTTCAGGATCAGAATATTCCGCATTGAATTGAGCTACAATTTCCATTGCTTCCTTCCAATGATATTCATTATCTTTGAATATTCCCAATACCTCCCCAGCCCCATCATCCATATCCAGTAGTTGTCTCGCATCCGAAATATCCATTAATATCATTCCTCGATCCAATACTGGTATCCCAAATTCTGCCACACCAGTAACACGGTAATTGCCTACTGCCATACCTCCATACATTGTTGCCGTTATTATAGTTAGCTCAGAACCAAGCATAATGCCCAGTTTTTTGAAAAGCCCTGTGCTCAGAACTATGTCATCAGATGAAGACGGTAATTTACCATTGCGCAACGCTTCTTTCAGATTTAGTAGCTTCAACTCATCAGAATCTTTACTCAAGTCAACTGCCATCACAGCACTTTCACCCTGTTCGACTGTTTCCCCCTCCTCATCCGGCACGTCCACCAGTCCACCAAACAATATTCTTTCATACCAGTTCATCTGGGGATATTTCATTTTTAGTTCACTTACCAGTTTCTCTGCCCCCAAAATACCAAGATCATAAGGTTTCTGATCGAGTTCCTCCGCATAAGCCCTGGTGATCACTTTCACATGACCTGTATCATACCTCGCACTGCTCTGGATTGCGATCCGTTCATAGCCGCGAATAAATGAATAATACAATGAAGTTACAAATACTCCGGTGGCTATCAGGATGATAGGTAATAAACTTCGGGATCGGTCTCGAATAATTCCTTTAAAAATAAATTCCAGCATTTATTCCTCCAATACTGATCAAATCAGTATTGTCTCTTGTTCTTTAGTGTCATCTTACCCCGCAACGCATCTACCGGAAGTAAACGGGATATACTACGCACCGGCATATAACTGACTACCGTTATTATGACCATCACCACCACAAGCGTTATAACAGCAAGTTCCACAGTATAATGCGGGTATAAAGCGTCCATAATTCCATCCAGACCATAGCTGTCCGTATAATCCGGCAACTTCAATCCAGTCTCCTGAAATTTCAACAGCAGTGGTGTCCCCCATATTGCTGCCAGAAATACTGCCAAAACTCCGGCAAGAAATCCCTCCAGAGTAAATATTCTGATGATTTGTCTCCGCTGCATACCCATCGCCATCATCATCCCAACTTCCTTACGCCTTCTGAACAATGCCAGTACCTGGGTATCGAAAACTGCTATCATTGCCAGAAAAAGTAACAAAACATACATGAATACCCCACCGGTTATTTTAGCGGTAAGTACTGCCCGAAATTCTGCTAAAAGGTCATTCTGGCTCTTAAAAATCCATTCTCTGCCTAAATCTCCGACTTCTTCCTTCACAGAAAAATAGTTAACATCACCTGGACAATCCAGCATCTGACGCATTTGCTCCAATCCCAACCAGACCTGTCCCTGGTCTATTGTCAGCACTGCAGTTTTAAATATTTCTACTATCTCAAATTCTGCAGCATCAAAGCTGCCCTGACTGTCACGCCAGCGTAACATTAATTTATCGCCAGCTTTCATCTCCAGCTTCCTGGCTGTGCGGTAACCAAGCATCAGTTTATACTTGCCTTCTTCATATATTAAGGACTTAGTAGGCAATTCCAGTAAATCCTGCTCCTCTTCCACGCCTTTCAAAATGATATTCTTCATTCTCCCCTGCGGATAGATCACTCCCTGGCTAACCAGAAATTCCACAGCGTCTTCGTCTTTTATAGCTTCGGGCATCTTCGCCCTGCTATCTTCAAAACTGAAAGAATCATAAGGATCGTATGCTTTATGCCAGTACTGTCCTCCTGATATATGCCAATTGATTATGCCATCCTCCGCATCCCGCTGCCAACCCATATAAATCCCATGAAAACCCACAATGGATACCAGCACCACTGATAGAATAAAAACATTCAACCAGGTGCGAAAACCTCCCCCGATTATATTTCTCCAGGCTAATTTCAAGATCACTTCAACTTCCCTGATCCGTTATTCTATCACTTCGTCTAAGGCTATTTTGCCATCTATCAGTGTGATCTTCCTACGCAAATATTTAATTACTTTGGCATCGTGAGTACTGAATATAAAGGTTGTTCCCAATTTCTCATTCAATTCCACCATCGTCCGCAGGATGTGATGGGAATTATCCGCATCAAGATTTGCCGTAGGTTCATCTGCCAGCACGATCTGAGGTTTTTTAACAATTGCCCTGGCTATCGCTACTCGCTGGCATTCTCCTCCGGACAATTGCCCCGGACGGCTCTTGATCTTGTCAGTTAAACCCACCCATTCTATGGCATCTTCGACCATCTTCCGGCGAGTTTTTGTTGAATAATCTAAAAGCAGCAAGGGGAATTCCACATTCTCATAAACTGTATAAACCGGCAGCAGGTTATAGGTTTGAAAGATAAATCCCAGATGCTCACTGCGCAACTGCGCGGATTGACGATGACTGAGCATTTTCACTTCCCTGCCAAGTACCTTTACTTCTCCCTCTGATTGCATATCAAGCGATCCGATTATATTCAGCAAAGTTGTTTTACCCGATCCACTCGGTCCCACTATCCCGCTGAATTCACCTTCCGCAATTTCCAGATTGATCCCCTTTAAAGCCGTAAATCTACCTGTTCCCATCGGATAATGTTTGTACATCTCCCTAATACTGATTAATTTTTCCATATTTTCCCCTAATAATTTAATTGAAATAATATCTGAAATGTTTTTCCTGGAATAGATAAACCGTTCGCTGTCTCTTCTATATCCTCAGGACTGACACTCAGATTAAAATAAATACTCACATATTTATAAACCAGATTATAGGATAAATAATAATAAGTATCCTTATTAACATGATCAAAACTAACTATACCCATCAATTTGTCATATAGCCCGATCGGGTAATCCGCTGCCAGTAAACTGATGTTTGCTTCCTTTTCTGCTAATGTCCAGAAACTATCTTCGGTTCGGATATATTGATGCTCATATAATAGATGTAATCCATTACCAATCCCAAAAGTATAATCCCCTCCTAAGGTATAAGATTCAATATATAAATCCAATGAATCTACCTCTTCATACATCGCAATCGAGCTTTCCAGCCACAATCCTATCCCAATGTCCCAGCGTCCATCCAAGCCTGCCCGTTTCTCCTGAGGTACTGCAAATACTTCTTCTTCTCTGGCTGCAGTATCTTCATTCTGTAATCCTCGGGTATGATAACTAAATCCCACATCTCCTCCAAAGATAGGTAATTGTATCCTCCCTCCCATCTCCAGGGTCTTATCCCGCGTTTTTACTAATTCCTGCCCCTTCAATTCCGTCTCATTATAGATCGCCCAAAACCAGTAATTGCTGTTATCCAGAGTATAGTAACGCATAAGCATACTCCAGATGCCTTCCGTCTGCTGACGCGGATCCAAAGCATTTATCCGGTCAAACCACTGCAAACTCCGCAAATACATCGCCGGTCCAAAATTGATCTTCTGCAGACCTATTCGGAATTCGGATTGCTCAGCAGTTGAACGCAGCCATAACCGATAGAGTTCAAGATCAAGATCACCTTCTTCTTTTTCGTCTTCTAACTTCATAGCACCTCTGGACATCAATTCAATATTGCTATCAAGAGTTATATTCCCACTCTTATAGATATGCTTCTGTAGTGAGGGATAATATTCCAGAAAAAATTCTCCAGCATTATCTCCCCCGTTTCGCATATATTCTGCCGACATGTAAATGTCGTGCTCAAACTCCCATCCCGATAATATTTGAGTAATAAATATCAACATCATCAATAAAACCACTTTCTTCATCTGCTCATCCCTATTTCCCAAAAAGATTTATTTTAATGAAAACATACCTTGGTTTTAGTTTTTTTGCCTAAGGATCTTAAATTCTAAATCTTTCAAAATAACTATCTATTTCTGGTCTCATGGCTATCCCAACTCTTTCAAAACAATCCAGTAAACTATCATAGATTTCTCCTCCACCAATAAAATCCCAGAATTCATCTGCTACTCGAAGCTCTTTATCAAAGTCAAACATCCCTTTTAACGTCCATCTTTGATATGGTTTAGGTTCGTAAGGATTATACGGTATTGCAATATAAGTATTTATTTTTTCTTCTGGAGCCCGGTATAAACTGATAGCAGTCCATTCCAGTAAAGTGCGTTTGAAGTCCTTGAAATTGCTGATATTAGGTTTTGCGGTTTTTAAATCAAATAGATGCTTTTCTCCATTTTTACTTTCCAGGTATAAATCAACTTTAACTGGTTTGGTCTTATTAATTTTTCCCTTTCTGCATACAGATCGCAGTCTGCTGATTTCCTGTTCTTTGTTCGGATTACCCTCTTCTGACAACTCATCAATTATCTTCTGAATTTCTGTCTGCGCTGCTGCACTGATCTCATTGCCAACTATATATTGCTTATCAGATTTGATGAATCTACCACTCCCTTCTGCCAAGACTACTGCTACTGGTTCAAATATCGAAGCACCAAAAGTTGTATTTAGAGAGTGAATAAAAGAAAACAATGCCATTCTGTCTTTACCCAATAACCTGTAATGAAATGGCATATTTGTTGTCTCCGGTTTATAGGTTTGAAATTTTCTACTCAGACAGAGTCTAATTGTTTCTTCAATACGAATAATTTGTCTTTCATTTATTGACATTTTACCTTTCCTTCAAGTGGAATATTATTTCCGCATAAGCCGCCCGGTTCATTTCCACTCTGTTGAGTACTGGACGCTTAAATTGATTTACTATTTTCATTCCAGATTTTTCTGCAATTTCTGGATACATATCATACTTGTCATTGGCAACCAGAAAAATATCATAGTTGTTTTGAAGATATTTTTTGCTATTAATTAAAACCTGACTTATTCCATTTATATAAGACTGCTTTGCTTCTCTACCTGTTCCCTTAAAAAGCGGTCCGATTTCTGCTTCATCTTTTCTCTCAAAACCAAATATATCATAGGCATAGGCATGTTGCTCATGATAATTTATCAAACCAACATAAGGTGGACTGGAAAAAATACCTTTGATTTTCTTAGTGCTTATTAACTCTCCAAATTTCGGATCCCTGCTGGTTATTTCGGCAATGATATCTATAGTTCTGCTATCTCCCGAAAGACATCGCTGAAACGTATCCGTCCGCAATTTATCAAATTCCTGTAGACGCATTATTGTATCAAATCCATACCTTTTCCACCAGCCTTCAATGGAAAATATCGGCTTGCATATTTTTCCATGTTTTCGACAGTAATATGATGATGTCACTGGTTGTTTTAATGTCCCAAGATCCGCATGAGTTGTTGCCCGGCATGATCTGATTGTTCTGCTTAGTATCGTTGCAGTAATCTTTTTTATGGAAATATCTTCTATTTCTTTAATTCCGTTAAATATAAAGTCTATCTCTTCTCTGGTTGAAGGAAGATACCATTTATCAAGAAATGTTTCAACATTTTCCTGCTTTAAGTCAATTTTATATTTATTTACCAGATTTTGATAGATTTTGTTAAATTCCTTCTCTTTTTCTGCGGAGTATTCCTTCTCTTTGATTTTACCACTTCTAACATCACGTTTATAAGCTGGTGAAGGAAAATAATTACTATTAAATTTCCCTAATTCTTCTAGAAGTTCTTCTTCAAAATTTGATGTATTTTTTTTGCTGTTAAATCGTATTAGTTCTTTTGTTAATTTATCTATCGTTTTCTTCAATTCCAGAAGGTTATATTTTAATAGTTTTACATTGCTGATCATTGCATTAAAAGATGATATATCTATCCCTATCGCATTTATTCCCAGTTCATTAGCCTGGACAAGTGTTGTTCCACTTCCACAAAATGGATCAAGGACAATATCTCCCCGCTGGAAGTATATCTCACGTTTAAATTCATCAGTATGGCTATCCAGAAAATATTCCACCAATTGAGGAATAAATTTACCTTTATAAGGATGAAGCCTGTGAACATGCTTAGTTCTCTCAGATTCTTTATATTCTGTAAATGAAAGATGCCAGTTCAAATCTTTACCTAATTTCTCTTTCCATTGTTTTTCTTTTGTAAATGAGTTGTAATAATCCCTTAATTCATCCTTATCTATTAATGTCATTCCCTGCTCAACATAACGTTTTATCCGACCATATTGGATCAAATATGAAATATTGGAGATACTTACATCCCGCCGGATATATGTGGTAGCCCACCTGCTGGCATCCCTCATATTTAACAGCCTTGTTTCACTCTCTATCCATTCTAATTGCGTTTCTTTCAACTCTACAGCATCTTCTTTATTTTTCATTTTACTTCCCTGATATAATGTAATAATGAACTCTTACCTTCTCTTATTTCTCTCAGCATAATTATAAAGAAAAAATAATCTAAACTGTCAAGTTTTTCTGACTTTCTTTTCTTCTTCTTAAAATCTCTGTCAGCTATAAAATGGGAATCATCTTATCATAACAACACAGCACAATCTAACAGAATAATGTCAGATTGTGCTGTGTTGTTTTGGTAAGGTGGCAGGTTAAAGTGGAATTATGATTATTGCTAAATCGCCGGTAATTCTTAGCATTCAATAGGTCAGATTGCTAATATTAGTCAAGTCTTATTTTTTGGTGTAAATTCATTTCTCTTTGATTCCTTCATTTCAG
>CAZAHZ010000068.1:0-13083 GCA_964485055.1 uncultured Candidatus Cloacimonadota bacterium | reverse complement strand
GGGGCTTCTAATTCATGAAATTAGGGTTTGATTGATGACCATGAAAATCTATGGTAAAGGAGATATTTTTTTTAAATTTCGGGGGGTTGCCCGATGACTCAATATAAATTATTGACAAATAACGTCGAAATAATGGTATAATCAGGCTCAGGAGACAGGATGGAAATTAGAAATATATTAGTGATCAGATTATCGTCTCTGGGAGATATAATCCTCACCCAACCGGTGATCATGAACCTGAAACGGCATTATCCACAGGCAGAAATACATTACCTGACAAAACCTGTTTTCCAAGATGTCGTGAAGTCATTTCCGGAAGATATAAATATTATTCTCTGGGATAATGATCTGAAATCTCTAATTAAGCTTTATAATCTTCATTTCGATCTCCTGATAGATCTGCATAATAAGCCAAATACGGCTTTGATCAGGCTTTTCTGCCAGGCAAAACGCAAAGTAGTTTACGACAAAAAACATTTTCTGCGGCAGCAGATAGTTAATAAAAAGACTTCTGAGACAATTTCATCAACTTTAGATTTATATTATTCCGTGTTGG
Source organism: uncultured Candidatus Cloacimonadota bacterium (assembly GCA_964485055.1). Classification (GTDB taxonomy): domain Bacteria; phylum Cloacimonadota; class Cloacimonadia; order Cloacimonadales; family TCS61; genus Stygibacter. The sequence continues at coordinate 12,527 of CAZAHZ010000068.1, read as the reverse complement.
AAAAGCTCGGAATTAAGCCCATAAAAGCTTATCCCCAGATAAAGGCAGATAATTCAGCAAAAAGACTGCTGCAAGATAATGCTATATCTCCAGGTAAATTTGTCCTCATCTTTCCAGGAGCCACAAGTTATACCAAAAGATGGTCACTAAAGAATTTTGCTGCTCTAATTGATCTGATTTCGCCGGATAATAAAGTAGTTATTGCCGGCAGTAATTCGGAAATGGAGCTGGCTGAAGAACTAAGAAAACTCTCTAATTCTCCAATCACTGACTTAACTGGCAGAACCACTTTACCGGAACTGATCTCGCTGGTCTCCCTGGCAAAAACCGTGATTTCCAATGACAGCGGACCTGCTCATCTGGCTGCTGCTCTGCAGAAACCTCAGGTCACCATCTTCGGTGCCACATCGCCTAAACTCGGTTTTGCACCTTTAAATGATTACGGCATAATAATATCAAAGAACCTGCTTTGCAGCCCTTGCTCACTGCATGGCTCTGATTCCTGCCCCCTGGGGCATTTCAACTGTATGAAGCAGATCACACCTCAGGATGTGTATCAGAGTATTAGAACAATCTAAAAAATCAGTCCAGAGATAGCCCTGGACTGATCAATATATAACCTGATAATAAGGTTTTCTGTTAAAATAGAAATTATTTCTCTATTTTTTCGTCTCCTCGCCAGATTTCATCTACCAGTTCATTAACAACAATGACTTCCCCCGTGGTTCCATTAACACGGCAGACATGCCAGGCGATACCACCACTCCCTTGAGGTACATCAAGGGATAGCACTAATCCGTCACTGGAATAACCTGTTACATGAGCCCCGGAATAGGAAATATGATAATGTTCTGAATAATTATATATATAATAATCATAATATCCGTTAAAGAGTTGCTCAATAGTTATTGTCTCTGGTCCAAAATATGACACATCATCTACATCAAGCATGGCATAAGGTGGTGAGGTTAGGCTTCCATGATTGCCATAATAAACATGATAAATAGAGCCCTGAATCGAAGGGGTGAATAAATGGGAATCAAGGTCAGATTCATTTCCGCCCCAGGTGAGTACGAATTGAATTCCATCAACATTTATTTCCGGTGAAATTGTCACTTCTACTTCTGTATTTTGATCTCCAATGACTGTCACAATAACAGCATTATCAAGATAACCGGATTTTTCCATATACAAAGTATAAGTGCCAGGTAAAATACCTGTCATTTCAAATGATCCGATTGAAGTTGATGTGCAATTTGCCACTATTACTCCATTTGGATTAAAAAGTCCGCATCTAAGACATAGCTCTGTTCCCGGCACATGGTCACCGGTTAAGGCGTCATTTACATAGCCATATAAACCACCAGTCAGATATGATGAATCCACCATATAAATTGTGGGAATATATTGTATTGAAGGGCTATTTTCTACTTCAAAATAAACTACGGCTGGTGTATAATCTTCATAGACGCATCTGAGACTATAATCTCCTGGATACAGGTTTTGTTCAAAATTTCCGGAATTATCCGTCGTTGTGTATTCTAACAAATTTAAGCTGGAGTCATAAATCCAGATACTGGCAGCAAAAAGATTTTGATTTGTACTTGCTTTTTTCACGTTACCTATAATCTGAATACTCCCTTCCGGTATATCTGCAGGTTCAATATTAAAAGTGGTAATTGCTTCTGAACCCAGTATTGAGACCAATGTAAAAATCCCATTGCTGATACTAATAGTCATTCTGATAACTCGTAAAGGAGCAAATATATGATTCAGAACAGTGGAAGTTATTGCTGAGGTCGGGAATAGTTCTATGATCACATCCCGGACATAAGTCGGATTTTCAAGTATGGAAGTAAATATTTTGGAACCAAAGTATTGCAACAATCCCAGGATATCGTTTTCTTCAAGATAAACTCCAATATTTATAGGATTCAGACGATCAACACAATCGTTTAATATTATACCAAATGCATGACTATTCGGATGACCTCTCAGTTCCTGAGTAAGATTATTTACTCCGGAAATTACTTCGATTGTGGGGAATATCACATCAAGCAGCATTGATAAAGTTCCCGATAACAAGAATCTGTCCAGTTGTTCCTGGTTACCTTCATCGAATAAACCTAATCCCAAGCCATAACATTTAACTGCGATTATTTCAGAATCATTGAAGTTGATATCTATTAATTCACTTTCGACCGGATTGATCAAATTACCATGAAAAATAATATTCCAAAGCGATATTGACGGAGAGGCTATCAAATCTAACATCATATTTGAAAATTCGAAATTCTCACCATCTTCTGAGCGATCTACATATACTGATATCCATCTCTTTAATCTGTTGCTGATCTTGAATGAAGCTGAATTACTATCCTCATTATAATCAATGATCTCCAAACCATTGATCTGTTCATCAGGATAATAATCACGATTTTCCCGATATATCCGCATTGCTTCATCTATCAAATTATCAAATACTAAAGCTATTTTCTGCTGCAATACCTCATCCGTCTCTATGCTTAGATTAAATGTACCCGCCATCAACTGACTTTCGATATAATTCTTGAGCGCATAAAATCCATCCGTTGTATTTATCATTTGAATTATTTCGTCTAACTCGTCAGAATCTGAAGAACAAATAAAGGGCATTAGATAAACTATCGCTTCGGCAGTGGTCTCTGCATCTATTGTGAATTCCTCTCCAGTTCCTCCCACGCCACGAATTGTCATTAATACAGGATTTTCATTTTCATCGAAAACGGTTACTGACTGGACAGTATTCATATTCAGCTCAACATCAAAGTCTGTGCCTGTAACTGTTCCTGAATTTGAACCTGCATAAATTGTTAAGTCCTGATTATCGAATTGAGGATAATCAGTTATTGCCCCATAGCCCGGTACTGTTTGAAAAGGTTGATCCTCTGGATTATCTGAATCCCCATCACTGCAACTGGTAAATAATAAAACCAGCAAACTAAAAAATAATACGAATTTACATTTTCTCACACACATAATTACCTCCATCTGTTATTTTTTTAATTTTCCAATTGATGCAAAATGAAATTATCGCTTAATAAATGTCAAATAAAATTAATTTTCGATTTTTATTGTAACGTTTGGTGTTATAATAAATCTGTGATTTGCTTATCATGATTTTATGAAATGTAAGTCATGTCCTAAATTTTATGATCCTCACACTCTTACATGTATTTAACCCTGAATATACCAATTGCACACGAAACGATACCACAGATTATCGTTGGGTCGTTTGGAGTGCGACTGGTAAGGGGTTACGGGGAAGCTGAGAAGAAGCTTACCAAAAGTCTTGGCTTTGCTGGGTTGTAAGAAATGGTGATCTTCAGTTAACAGAGTGAACAGAGTGAACGCAGTGAGGGAAACTACCGGAGACGTTTTGTGGTACTGGGAGAGAAAAAAAATTTCATTGTCAGAAAAAATGGATTAAGTTATTTAGAGGAAGAAAAATGAATAGGAGTTATAGATGAAGAAAGGGATTTTAGGATTAATCATTATATTGGTGTTAACAGGATTATATGGAGCTGCTCATGATCAGAGCGAGTATGGCGAATTTCAGAAATATCAGGAGAATCCTACTGTAGAGAATTTCACTAGTGCTTATACCTATTACAGTGCTCAGGAAGATGAGACGGGTAAACTGCTTTTAACTTATCTGCATTATATGGAGCTGGAGAATAATCTGGAATATTTTTCGGCAAATCTGGATAGTTTGAGCCTGAAAACGAGGTTTAATTATGCCAATCTGCTGCTTGATCTGGGTCGGTATGAGGAAGCTATACCAGTATATGACAAATTGAATGTGGAAAGTCCGGAATGGGGCTGTCCGTGGCGTCATAAAGGCGAGGCTTACTGGAAGCAGGGGAAATTGACAGAAGCGGAATCTTCTTTGAGGCAGTCTATTGCAGTACGCGAAAATCATTATGATGCCTATATGATGCTGGCGGAAGTTTTACGGGATTCCGGCAGGTATAAGGAAGCTCTGGATACGCTGGAAAAAGGTTTGCAGTACGGTGAGGAGAATCCGGAATATTCTGAAGACAGTGAATATGAATCGGATGTGAAATTATTGCATGAAGAATTGAGGAAATTAGTGAAAGGTGAATAGTGATAGATAGTATAGTGTAAGGAGACATTTTGATTGAATTATTGCGGGAAATCTGGGGTATATATCTGGAGATAGCGCCATATTTATTTATCGGACTGACTTTTGCAGGTTTGATGCATATACTATTGAAGGGTGATTTTATTCTAAAGCATCTGGGAAAGGCGAATATCTGGTCAATCATCAAGGCAGCGATATTTGGAGTGCCATTGCCATTATGTTCGTGCGGAGTGGTGCCGACGGCAATGCATCTAAAGCGGAAAGGGGCATCGAACGGAGCGATAATATCATTTTTAACTTCGACCCCCCAAACCGGAATAGACAGTATTATTCCGACTTTTGGGATGTTAGGCTGGTTTATGGGGATTTATCGTCCCGTGACGGCTCTTTTGATGGGTATCATCACAGGAGTAGCGACTAATAAGATAAAAACGAATGAGAAACCGGCGCAAATCGAGGCAAATGCCCAGAGTTGCTGCCTGGTTTGTGAATGCGATGATCCGCATTGCACGCATCCCTCGCACCCGTGGAACCGGCAGAAGATAAAAAGCGATGGTGCAGAAGCCAGTTGCGAATGTTCGGCAGAGACACATGAGCACAGTTCAGATCACCAGAAGAATATATTCATAAAATTTATAAATTATGCTTATGGAGATTTCATAGATGATATATCCACACAACTGGTGGTGGGAATAATAATTGCCGGAATAATTACATGGCTGATACCGGACGGATTTTTTGAACAATATGGGGGCAAAGGTTTTCCAGGAATGCTGCTGATGATCATCGTTGGTTTACCGATGTATGTTTGTGCAACGGGTTCAATCCCGATAGCTGTGAGTCTGATCATGAAAGGAATTTCACCGGGAGCAGCCTTTGTGTTCCTGGTAGTGGGACCGGCAACGAATGCAGCATCATTGACAGTGATAGCCGGCAGTCTGGGTAAAAAGATCACAGCGGTATATGTGCTGGTGTTAACTCTCTGTGCCCTATTTTTCGGGACGCTTTTGAATGTGCTGGTGAATGAATTCGGGATAATAGTTAATGTGCATCATCTGGCACATAATATGAATAGAGCAATTTTACTTGATATAATAACAGTGATTTTCAGTATTATCCTGATATTTTCATTCTGGCGGAAATATAAACCGCGGAAGAGAGTTATAGAGCAAAAAGCAGGAGGCAGCGAAATGAGGAAATACCGGATAGAGGACATGCATTGCAATCATTGCGTGAAAGCGATAACGGCGGCGGTAGAGGAATTGAAAGGAGTTGAGAGCCTTAAAATAGACCTTACGCAGAAGCTGCTGGAAGTCAGCGGAGAAGTCAAAAATGAACAGATTATAGCAGTCGTGCAGGAGATTGGTTATAAAATCAAAAAGATAGAGGAGAATACATGAAGAAACTGATATACTTGATAGCTGGTTTGATCATAGGAGCGATTTTAACAGGGATGTTGGTCTGGAATATAATGCCCAAGATGATGCTGTTGACCATGGAAAGCAAATATGATTTTCAGACAACGGTTGATAAGCTGATCATCGGAGCTTATGCGCAGGGCTGGGAAATTGTGAATGAGATAGATATTCAGGAACGGCTGGCATCATTCGGATATGATGACATGCTGCGGGTACGGATCATAGAGATATGCCATGCGGATCATTCTTATACTGTTCTGCAGGACGATGATAACAAGCATGTTGCAGGCATTATGCCCGACCGGTTTGCAGTTTATGAAACGCAGGACGGCAAGGTGATGATCTCCAAGATGAATATTGGACTGATGAGCAAAATGTTTGGTGGCTCAATCCAGCAGGTGATGAGTGGAGCAGCAAAAGAAGAGAAGGCAATGCTGGAGACTGTTACGGAATAATGCAGGAGTAGGGGTTTCTCAAACAACTATAATTTTTTAACGACAGAAAGCACTAAAGGGCACTGAAAAGTAATATAATATAGATATATAAAAGAAAATATTGACACTTATAGGGGGTCAGCTAACACCTATTAGTGGTACAGGATAGGTATCATTAAACGGTAAAAAGTGATACTTACAATGTATCACTTTAAGTATAGAGATTCTGGCATGTACACTCATAGTATTTCTATATAACCTATTTACAATTGATGAAATAACACTGCCGCAGGGATATTTTATAAACAATGGTGGAGCATAGCGGGTTCGAACCGCTGACCTCTACATTGCAAATGTAGCGCTCTACCAACTGAGCTAATGCCCCACAAAAACAATTTCTAAATCTCTAACAGCGTTTTCCGGTCAAGGAATTTATTTTTTAGGATCCTATTCTTGAGGGGGCATGGGGATTTTGATCGTGAAAACGGCACCATCGGTTTTATTGGCAACCAAGATATTGCCGTTGAATTTTAGTTCAATAATCATCTTAGCAATATGTAACCCGATACCACTGCTTTCTTCGTTATTTTTAGTAGAGAAATTTGAAATAAATATCCGGTCAATAATATTGATAGGGATACCTCCAGCATTATCAGAAATTTTGAGAATAGAGAAATTATCTTCGATTTTGTGAACGATAGAAACGAGGCTTGCCGGTTTATTTTTATCGCGAAAGGCATCGAAGGCGTTATTGAGGATAATAAGAACTACCTGCAAAAATTGATTACTGCTGCCAGAGAGCAGGCACTCGTCCTTGATAGTGAATTCGAGCTTTATATTTTCCTGTCGAAAACGGAAATCAGTGAAGCGGATAGATTTTTCAATCACTTCGCGGATATTGAAAACATCGTTGTCCTGTTTTTCCTGGAAGAATGAGCGGAAGTCTTTGATAGTGTTATTCATGGAATAGATAAGTTCTTTTCCGGAAGAGATACTATTTTGCAGTGAATCGTTTGTAAGTTCATTAAATTCCCAGGCATCGTATATGGAGTCGAAAATAATGGAGAGAGCGCTGAGAGGCTGTCTCCACTGGTGTGCGATAGCAGAAATCATCTGACCCATTTCAGCCTGCCTGGCATAGATCATTATAAGCTGTTCTTTTTCTTTTATTTTGCGATCAACTTCCATCCTTGCCTGGTACTTTGCTATTTTTTCATTTGTTTCCTCATCAGATATTTTTTCATGAATTTTAAAAGCTTCCATTAAATAGTGATAAGCCAGATCAAACTGACCAGTCATGCTGTATGTTTCAGAGAGTATTTTCATGAATTTTTCCTGGTCAGCAAATTTCTGATGCAAAACAGCTTTGTCGAGAGCAATCTTAAGCAGCTCTATACCTTTATCCATCTCACCGTCGTTAATAAGAGCGACTGCGTATTGAAATTTGATTACATAATATCTATCTTCCTGCCCGTATTTTATAGCCATATCATCGGCTTTCCTAAAATACTCAATAGATTTAATATTATTATTTATGATGGCATATGAATTTCCCAGATTGATATAACAGGGTATCTGTTTAACATGATCGTTACAGCCTTCAAGAAGGCTTTCCAGTTTCAATCCTATTTCGATAGATTTCTCAGGAAAACCCGCATCGGCATAGCAGGCTGAGAGGTTATTCAATAGTTGTGTCTGATCAAAAGTGCATTCATCGGCTATATCTTTAGCATAAAGAATGTATTCCAGAGCTTTATCATATTTTTTTAACATATTGAAAAGCACACTTATATTCATTGTCTCATTGAAGAGGGTTTTCTTGTTATTGGAAAGTCTTGCAAAATCAAGCACTTTCTGAAAATGGTCAATACCGGCAGAATATTCAGCTTTTTCAATATGAATAATTCCTTTATACTTATGGTAATAATAAAAAAGGTCCCGATTATCGGTTTTGGAGAGGACTTTCTCTATTTCATCCAGATAAGTCAAAGCCTGCTCAAAGTCACCTAGATTAATATTGTTAATAATACAGAGAGAATAGAATTTTGCAAGAATAGAATAATCATGTATTTCATCAGGATTAATCTGTTTGATTATTTCCAATGCTTTTGCAGGTGACTCATTCTGTATTTTTTCAACTTGAGCGAATATAACATCAAAATTCATTTTTTATCCTTATTCCATTTCCAGGCTTTTCATTTTACGGTAAAATGCTTTTCTATTCAACCCTAGCCTTTCGGCAGCTTTGGTTTTATTTCCTTCGGAATAATTGAGAGCATTCTCAATGAGTTTTTTTTCGACAGCAGCAACCATATCATAAAAATTTACCTGGTCCATTCCAATATTTACCTGATTATTCTCATAAATATCCTCGAGAGAATAAGAAGTAATATCATTAATCCTGATTTGATCAGAGTCACACATCAGTACCGCTCTTTTTATAGTATGCTTAATTTCTCGGATATTTCCAAACCATTTATGCTGGCAGATATATTCCAGAGCCTGATTAGAGAATGTGGAAATATTTTTCCCCAGTTCAAGATTAGCATTTTTCAGAAAGAAACGTGCCAATTCCGGAATATCTTCTCTTCTTTCACGTAAGGGAGGCAGGTGAATCTGGAATTCATTTAGTCTATGAAATAGATCAAGACGAAATATACCATCTTTGAGAACCTGTTGGAGATCAAGATTCGAAGTAGCGATGATCCTGACATCAACATTGATATCTTTTGTACCCCCGACGTGTCTGATTTTCCGTTCTTCCAGAGCACGAAGCAATTTTGCCTGTCCATCAAAAGAGAGATTAGTGATTTCATCCAGCATGAGAGTGCCTTTGTGGGCAATTTCAAATTTCCCCAGGCGGGATTTATCAGCTCCCGTGAAAGCTCCTTTTTCATACCCAAATAATTCACTTTCGATCAGGTTTTCAGGGATAGCTCCGCAATCAATGGCAACGAAAGGGAATTCACTGCGATCACTGCGTTTATGGATCAATTGGGCAAAGATCTCTTTTCCAGTTCCACTTTCGCCAGTAATCAGGACACTCATACTTGTAGGAGAAACCAGTTCAATCAGTTTAATAATATTTTTCATAGCTTTACTATCGCCAATGACAATATCATTTTGTCTTTCTGCGAGTTGCTTTTTCAGTTCAATAACTTCTTTATGGAGAGAGTCAGTTTTAAGGGCATTTTTGATAATAATAAACATTTCTTCGAGGTCAAAGGGTTTTGTGATATAATCGTAAGCGCCCAATTTCATAGCCTGTACGGAAATTTTAATATCAGCAGAGGCAGTGAGCATGATCACAATCTGGTCAGGATTAATTTTCATAATTTCATGAAGAGCTGTTAAACCATCCATGATGGGCATATATATATCAAGGAAGATCAGATCGGGTTTTTCTTTAATAAAGGTCTGTAATCCAGTTTTTCCATTTTCAGCAGTAAGCACAGAGTATCCCTGTTCAACAAGAATATCCCGCAAAGTTAATCTTGTTTCGTCTTTATCTTCACAGATCAGAATTTTTGGCATGATACCCCCTTGGCACAAACGATATAACTGTTCCCCTATTATCAACTACTATAAAAATAAACAATGAGTAAGAGTCAAGTAAAATCACAAATTAATTGCGGAGAAGGAATTAAATAAGATTTGACAAAATATAAGGATACCGATAATATATCGTAGTGAGCACAATATAAATAAAACAGGGGAAATAAAGAAGCTGAGATGAGAGTTATAAGGGGACTGCTATTATCAATAATCCTGATATCAGGAATAACGATATCAGGTGTAGGACTATTACTGCCCTGGTCCGCCAGGTCAGCCGCCAGCAATAATAGTGGATATTTAAGTGAAGGATCGGGAAAATTATTCAGCTATCCCGGACTAGCGAGTCAGGGGGTAGGATTCACTTCCACCTATCTATATAATATGGAAGATTTACCTCGTTATATTTTTAATGCGGGTGGAATACGGAGAAATATAAGTTTTGGTTATGCGATAGAGCATCTTCATCATCCGGATTATCAGGAGACAAATCAGCTATTAAATATCGGCTATGGCACAGATAGACTACGAATAGGGGTAAATATTCGTAATCTGCTATTAAATATCCGGGGAGAGCCATTAGAAAGTGCTATTGCCTGGGATGTGGGATTATCCTGGGAGCAATCATCATTTTCAAGTGCACTTTCGTGGTTAAATGTGAGCCGGTCAGAAATCAATGAGGATGAATTACCGGTTTATATGATCTGGGAAATAAACTATTTGATAGTAAAAGGCGGAGAGATGTCAATACGATTAGAGAAAGAGGATGGTTTTGAATTTCAGCCAACTCTCGCAGGCGGTTATGAAATCAGTGATTCTTTTACGATTTTGTCATCATATAGTTTACAGCCAGAAACATTAGGTTGCGGATTTGAGATACAAATTGGCAGAATGGGAATATCATACGGATTGCAATATCATGAGGAGTTACTGGAGACACATTATCTGACGATCTATTATGCGAAGTCTGATTAGTTTTGTAATTTTATTTACCATATTGCCATTATTTAGCGATATAGAAGCTGAAAGCTTATATAATTATAATGAGGAAATAAATGAGCAATATGACCTGGATATGATTTTACTGGACCTGAGAGAATCTCTGGTAGCGATAAATTTTGAAGATCTCGATCAGTTGTTGATCATTCCCGGAATAACCAGTTTTGATATCAGTCAATTGCGGGAAATTGTACATGGCAGGCAAATAAACAGCAGGGAGAAATTATTAAAAAGAGGATTTCCCGAAGCGACACTTCAATTGCTTGATCCATATATATCTTACTCCTGTCCCCCTGACCTGGAAGTGAAATTAAACAGCGAGATTGCTTATAAGGATACAAGTCTGGAGAATATCAGAACCAGGGGCAAATTGAAATATGGTGATATTTGCTTCGGTTTTTTAGTTGATCGGGATAAAGACGAAAAGTGGAAAAATGTTTTTCATCCCATATATATTCAATATGATTGCTATCCTCTCCAGTTGACCACCGGATATTATTCTCTACGCTGGGGACAGGGGTTACTGCATGCTCCTGCCTTCAGGCTGAGTTATGGCAGATCAGCCGGATCTGTGTTTAGCGGAAATTACAATCTTGTGAAACCATATACCAGCAGTTATGAAAATAGATTCCAGTTGGGGACAGCGGTGAAAGTAATTCACAAATCATTTCAATATGAAGTATTTTTTTCTGAAGCCCCTGTAGCTGTAAAATACAATGACAGATTGGAGATCAGTTCCTTTCCGAACGAAATTGGGGAGGATAGAATTGCAGCATTAGAGACAAATTATGGTTTGGGTATTACTTGGCAGACGGCAGGCTTTCGGAGTGGATTACTTGCGGAGCATATAGAATTTTCGCATAGCTTTGAGGATCACCCGAACTGGGATAAGTTTAATGGTTTTTCTGGTTGGTTTGAATATGCCAGCCCGTTATTGATAACAGGAGGAGAAGTCGCCAGAGCCGGTGAGGAGTGGGCGGGAATATTATTTACACAGTACGGAAGCCGGAGTTTTCGTCAATATCTCTTATTCCGGTCTTATGCAGATGAATTTCCGGATATCCATGGAAATCCGGTATCCAGGCGTTCGGATATTGGCGGGGAGGAAGGTATTTATTACGGTTCTGAAATATTGATTAACCAGAAATGGCAGATAGATTTTTATACTGACCTGTATCATTTCCCCTCTGCGAAATATTTAATTGATCTTCCCTCTGGTGGCAGTGAACAGATGCTTAACCTGAAATACGGAGGAAGGGATAACTATTTAGAATTTAACGGCAGGTACAGGAATGCTGAGCAGTACCATACTCTGTCAGATTCTGGTAAAGTGGTCTCTGCCGAGATCGGTCAATTACAGTTAACGATAAATCAGGTTATCAGCGACTTTCAGTTTCGGACAGGTATGACCTGGCGCGAAGAAGATATAGCCGAAGCCGGATCAGTAAAACAGGGGTTTATGATTTATCAACAGATCGGGAAAAAGTTCCGCGGAACAAGACTCTGGGGGAGGATCACAGCTTTCAGGAGCACTCTGCCTTTATATCTTTATGAAAACAACATCAAGTACAGCAACAAACAGGCTTGCCTGAACGGGGACGGATATAGGATAAGTCTGATCTTGTGCCAGAACTGGCAGGAATTTCTGGTCGAAGTCAAATACTATTATGAAAGAAGCGAAGAAGATATTGAAAAAGGAGTTTACCTGGGAATTAATTATCATTTAAAGAAACTTACTAAGCCGGTGATAAAAAAATTGACAATGTAAAATAAAAATAAAAATTATGTCTAACTACGCAGTTGGTAATCTGGAAGCTTTGTAAAAGAAAGATTTAGCTGTTCAGGTGCCTAAGTGGTAAGGTGTTAGAAAGTAAAGAACTGCGTAGGATCTTAGTCTCTAAGGCTCAAGGTTAACTAACACAAAGAAAAATGACTATCCGTACAGCTCCGCATAAGTAATTCCACTTGAATTTGCACAAG
>CAZAHZ010000067.1:0-13152 GCA_964485055.1 uncultured Candidatus Cloacimonadota bacterium | reverse complement strand
GGGATGCGAAGGAATTCTCCATTGATCGCATTGGCATCTGCCAAAGCTACTGCATTGCCATTCACGGCATGCAGATATTCGATCACTGGCTCATTAAAGGTGATCATCTCGGTTTCTGTGATTACACTGAATCCATAAAGTTCACCACTTGTACTGAAGACTAACTCACCATTCTCTGAGGTCATCACAACTTCAGCTTCTGGTACACTGCTTCTTGCCTCTACAGGGAATACATCTATCATTCCCACTGCGTATTGCAGGATCAAAGCTGCATCATAAGCTTCCGGTGTGCCATTGCCATCAACGTCACCAGCGATTAATTGCCAGGTCCAGGGCAACGGTGATCCCACTGGATTCATGCCAACCGTGAATTGAAGCACATTAGCTGCATCAAATGCATCTACTACGTCATCTCCGGTTACATCTCCATACATGTAAGCCTGACCTACTGTCATTGTTACGGGAACTATGATCTCTTCATTATATAGATCATTGCTGCCGATCACGATCTCGCCCATCATCACGTCACCATCTGTCAGTCCGGCTGCATCAAAATTCAGCATGTGCATATTGGCTCCACCGCCTACTGCGACGTTGCCACTTACACTCATTTCTCCACCAAATGTTACCCAGGGATACATCGGTACTGTATAATCAATTACCAGGTACGGTGGATTAGCTTCATTCCAGCCATCTATTAAGACATAATATGTGGCGGAATTATCACGTGAACAAATTCCTGTTGCAAACCAGCCCTGAGCAAGAGATGCTGCCAGATCGGCAGCTACTGTTCCTGTAAGAGTATAGGCATGCCAGCCGGCTGCAAAAGTGCTGGATTCGTTATTGTAGGCATAAGCTACTCCACTTATACCGTTAGCTTCGATATGAGCACTTAATGCCGCTGCAGTTGATGTCAGAGGATCAAGTGTACATGGAGTTATTGACCACCACGGGTAATATGTGTCACTCACGTAAACATTACATTCTACGCTGTTTATTATTGCTCCGTTTGGAATTCCTGATACATCAAACATTGCCCAGCCATCTTCTAAATTCATGCCGTTGATCAAACTTGTCTGAGTAAAGGATGTGCCATTTGTCGTTCCTGTCCAGTAATCCACACTCTGCGGATATACTTCTGCAATAGCTCTACCTTCATAATACATGATGTCAGCGTCATATTCCAGTTCCAGATCGCCCAGATTGCCAATGTTCAACGCATAGTCTGCTATTCCATCTGCTGGTACGATTACGTCAAATTCTATCGGATTTACTACGATTTCTGGGGTCGGAATTGATCCCGTGATTGTGAAGTCAACATCAACTGCTGCCATTGCTTCTCCATCGCTGAAAACGATGTCTGCATAATAAGTTAATCCTGGAAGCTGATTAGCATTGAAGTGAGCATTGATATTTATATCATCTCCCGGTGCAAGTGTTCCTGATGTGGGTTCAATACTTAACCAGCTTGAACTCATCGCTGGACAAAGTTCATACATAACTATCCATTCCGGAGCTCCCTGGGTCATTGCGCCAATTACAAAAGTTCCATCCACATAATCTGATGTGGTGAACAATCCACCGGCGATATCTCCTGCAATTCCTACATCCTGAAGTACGTCATAGGTGATGCCTGTTTCTGTTCCAGTAGCTATATCATATTGTACTATTTCACAACCAGATCCTGCCTGACTGAATCCCCAGAGATATGGTCCACCTTCTGTGTAAGGATCATAAGCCAATCCATAATAGCTGATCATGATGGTACTGCAAGGGAAACTGTCCATTATGTTTCCGTCACGACCAACCAGTGTGAAATCTGTACTCCAGTTATTTACCCAGAATCCGTCTGCATCGTCATCATAAGCGATGGCTCTAACAGCTACCGGGCTCGCAATTGTGCTTACAAGTGTGTGGCTGTCAAAATCCATCTGCCAGAGATTGTTTGTCGCTGCTCCACCATAGAAATACTCGCCGTCATAAGCCAGATCTCTAAGTCCTGATACGCCGGGTATGGTAAAGGTTTCTACCAGGTTGCCATCTATATCAAACTTGTGGATATCAGTTCCACTCCAGATTGCTGTATAGAAGTAAGTTCCGTCAAATTCTACTCCTGCCTGACCTACATCTGTTCCTGCTGCCGGATCAGGACTGAAGCTGCCTACTAAATCCCACATATCACGCATCTCGGGTACTTCAAACATTGGGGTATTAGGAGCCAGTTCTGCATATTCGGATGTTACCTTTTCTGCCGGACGCGGGGTCATCTCAGGGGTATCATAACGCATCTGTACCTGGACGCTTCCGTCCCAGTAGAAGTTGCCGTCTCCATTATTTGTCATCATAATTGTATGATCTGAACTTAAACCGTAATCAAGTGTCTCACTGATCATATCAGGTGCTACTGTTACATCTGCCATACCAAGTTCTACTGTTACAGTATTACTCTGCGGTGACTCACCTTCATCATAAACTGCTTTTATATAATATGAATAAATTCCTGCCGGAACCGACAGATCATCATACAGATTTTCTGCAACAGTTACTAACAGTCCGTCATTTCTATATACATTATAATCGCCTGTGAATGGACGGAATATCTCTCCAATCCCTGCCAGGCTTAATTCATGTCTCTGATCTACCTGGATTGGCTGAGGATTCCAGGGCTGCGGACGAAGAAGAACTACATCTTCTCCTCTATCTCCAGCTATTCCACCCCAGATGTTCCAGTTATAATCCAGTCCATAGCTACTCAATGGTGCCCAGGTTACTCCAAAATCCATTGTGATCATATCACCAAAACCTGCTACTGCTGGTCCGCCATCGCATCCTGCTGGATAAAATCCTGCCAGGTGTGTTACTTCATAACCTATCCATAGTTCATCACTGGCATCTATTGTTATCGGAGTGTTGTAAACAAAGTTGTTCCAGTCAAGTCCCACTGGTGTTACTGTCTGAGTTAAAAGTACATTTGCTGCATTAGCACCTGTCCAGACATAAAGTGTCATGGCATCTGGTACATCGTTGATGTAAACAGTTACATTGGTCATTATTAATCCATCAAATGCTGCCAGTTCTGTTGGTGTAAATCTGGCTGCCACGCTGAATGTTCCGTCTGCTGTTAAGCCTATCGCATCAAAGTTCGTCATGTCATCCCAGTGCAGTATGTCTGTAGGTGGTTCGTACGGTGCTGTCCAGGTTAACCCTACGTCATATTCATCAACTGTTGCTACCAGGTTTGTTGGAGGATTCATTATTATATCAAGTGCAAAATCCTGAGTCGCTACTATATCTTCCAATATCGTTACCGGTGCTGTCTGTCCTGTATATCCTCCGGCATTGCAGGAAACATCATAAGTTCCTACAAGTACATTAGGCATGTTGTAATATCCGGTTGCATCTGATACGCCCTGATAATTTCCGCATACTACCGTTGCTCCGGCAATCGGATCTCCTGTAAAGTTATCCGTTACCGTTCCTTCCAGTCCACCAAATAAAATCGGTCCAACTGTGAAGGGGAATACTCCTTCAGAAGTGTAATCATTAGTTGCCCATTCAGTCAGGATCACTCCTTGTTTGCTTACAACGCCAGCGATTCCACCGTCTCCGTAAGTATCATGGCATAATACTTCATAATTGCCATCTGCCAGGTCATTCGCTATGATCGTTGTCTGATAACCCGCAGTGAAGCCCCAGTCTGTTGCCCAGACAAGACTCTGAGTTGAATAATCCCAGACATTCCAGGTCGCTTCCGTATAATAAGAGTCAACTGTCATCTCAAAGACTACTCCTACCAGTGGATCAAGAGCTACATCTAACTGTACATTCTGGTCTGCCAGGATTTCTACGCCCGGTTCTGTCCACGGGTTATAGCCTGTCGCTGAATAATTTACAGTGTAAATTCCTGTCTCTATTCCCGTTATCTGATACCAGCCAGATGCATCCGTGATGGCATTCATGCCAAATATATTTACATTGGCTCCATTAATGCCTAATTCTGTATCACTATCGGTTACATAACCTTCCAGTCCTCCATATTCCGGCGGAAGCACTTCATCTACATGAAGTTCATAGTATCCTACATTACTGCTGAATCCTTCCACACAGATATAATAAGTTCCAGCCGGTACGGTTACCTGATATGAACCATCATCCGAACCAAGCCACGAAGCCATCGTATTTCCCGGTCCTGGCCAGTGGGTAGTATCGCAGCCGTCATCATCATAAGCCACCTGAGTCATGGCTGAGTCATAAAGACGCATATAAGTATCAAAGGTTGAGCCGCAGCAGTGTATTTCCATGTCCATTTGTGTGTCATTCGTGAATGTATAGAATACATCGGCTGATGTGTTGCCTATATAATTTGTATAGTTACTCGTATCTCCACTATCAAAGTATGGATACCCATCTATTACCCAGGCAGTTGCCGGTGTGTCACCCTGCAAATTATTAAATGTCAATTGGAAATCTAACGTTGTTGTCTGTTCTTCCAGAATCTCTACGCCGGTCTCAGTTTGTGAATAATATCCAAGTGCCGCTGCTGTTACACTATAAAACCCCGTTTCAAGTCCTACAAATTGATAATATCCAGTAGCATCTGTGTATTGGGTGTAACCACCGGTTGTGATTACTGCTCCCTCAATTGCTAAGCCTCCATCTGTATCTGTTACAGTTCCGTCAAGGTTACCGAATGCCGGGGGTAGTAATTCTGTTACGGTTAATTCATAATAGCCGGCATAACTGCTGTATCCTTCCACACAGATATAGTAGGTTCCGGGAAGCACTATTAATCCCTCTCCTGCATTGATCCAGGAAGCACTGGAAAAGCCCGTAGGCCAGCCATAGCATCCATCATCATTGTAAGCTATCTGATTCAAGGCATCATCATAAAGACGCAGATAAGTGTCAAATGTTGATCCGCAGATAGTTATATCCAGGTTCAATGGCGTCGTATTCGTGAATGAAAAAAATACATCCGATGAAGTATTGCCAATTGTGTCCGTATAAAGACTCGTGTCTCCAGACATGAAATATGGAAATGCATCTATTACAATCGGATTCTCCCACGTGTCTCCAGTATTGTCAAATGGATCCAGATAAAGATCTAATGTCTGTGTTTCGTCAAAGACTACCGTCACTACATCACTGGCATTGAAATATTCCGGATGACTGGCTACAACGGTGTAAGTGCCTTCTACGAATACTTCTATTTCATAAAAACCACTCGCATCTGTGCTGCCCATAAAATTGCCAACTGCTACATTTGCGCCCTCAATGGGTGCCATGGTTACACTGTCATAGCAGTTTCCATTTACAAAACCACTTGGCAGCAATGCTTCATTATTAAGAATGATATTGGAAATTATTGCCTGTACTGCGGCAGCTCTTACCTCCTGCTTCTCTTCTTTCTGAGCTTCAAGATTCGTGATTTCCAGTTCGTCATTGCGATAAGTACCTGTAGGAGGATTGGCAGGATCCGGATTGTTAGAGTCACTGTAGAAGAATATTGAACGGTTCAAGGTCGTGGCTGATCCATAAAATTCGCAAGAATATCCACCTGTGGGGTAACCAGCAGTGTTGGCATCAAAGGCGATCACCAGGTTATCGGTTCCATTATAGGCAAACTGATTATCCAGCTCAATGGTTACCCAGTGCTCGAAGTCCAATACCGAAAATGGTCCACTCCACACTTCCGTCAATTCCGAAACCGGAATCCAGCTCGGATATACGCCAAATTCATCAAGCGTAGTATGACCCATATAGATCGTTACTTCGTTTTCCGTCCAGGCACTATAACCATTATAGTGCCAGGCTACGTTCTCAATGTTAACTGCTTCACCAATCTCTGCCGCAGTGTAAATAACCTGCGAATAGGTGTAGCCATAAAATGGTTCCATCGGGAGTGATGTATTAGTTAATACTCCCTCTCCAATTGGAATCGGATCTGCAATTAATAATACCATGCAGACCAGCATTAATGCAATAAGCAACTTTTTCATAAAGTCTCTCCTTTGAAATTTAAAATTAACTTCTTAGAAAAACGGTTCATTATAACGGGCAAGAAGGGTTCTTCTCGCTCCTGCCTCTTTGCGATAGTGACGGTTAAATCTTTTCTAACTCTTTGTCTGACTTCTATTTCTAAAGTGTTTCCCATTATCAATCTTCTTCTTTCGACTCCTCATAGCTTTCTTCACTATTTTACACTCAATAATAACTATACTACTTCCCCCTCCGCTCTTGCCGTTTTTCCATTATTAAAAAAAACTGTCAAATATTTATTCATGTACTTCTACATTATTTCTTTTACCCCCTTTTTTTAACCATCTCGCTAATTGCATTTATTTCCCCTACTTCCAGTTTTTTCCCTGTATTCCACTTATACACATATTTCCTGCTATCTACCTCTTATTTATTCAATTATAACTTTTTTTACTGCTTTAACCTTCAAAGACGCTTCCTCGCACTCATTATTTCGCTTCCTTCTTTCGCTTCTTTTGAATATCTACGCTTAATCCCTTAGCGCTACTCTTTTCTCTCTCTCTACTCTATATAGTTCCGGTCTAATTGCTGATTCTCTCTCCCTGATAAATCCTCTTATCTCACATTCCAAATCAAGTCTTCTTGCATTTATCTGTCAATAACTTTTCCTTTTATTGTTAACTTATTTTTTCCCCGCGTTGGACAATTCGTCGTAATCATTATATTTCGCTTAAAATCTCCCACTGATCTCTGCAGATCTATACCCAGAAGTATTATTCCTTTTTCTCCAGGTGAAACCTTTTCATCATAGCTTATCACATTCACAAAACTCGCCGTCTCTATATTCCGGATGATCAGATCACTTTGACCCGGATTGCTGAAACTAAATTCACACTCCACCAACTCATCATTTCGCCGATTACCAAAATCTACCGTCGTCTGCCTGAATTTTACCTGCGGCGCATGCGACCGCTCTTCATTTGTCCACGCTTTAAAATCCTCTGCTAAAGAATATGTGATTATCAATTCACCTGTTGTCTTTCCAGGATTATTACTGTCATAAAATTTTACCCGCTTTAGATTATATCCGTAATTATCCGCTTTGTCTCCTCGTAATTCTGCATATATATATGTAGTCTCACCCACCGGTATTGAATTATCTTTTACTGTTATATCCAACATTTCTTCAATTTCTTCCTTTTCAAATACAAGCTCTATTTCTGACTCTCCTATATTGCCTATTATGATAGAATCACGCCTGGTTTCTGTATCATAAATTTTACTGAAACTAAATTCTGCCCTGTTCATCCGTAAATTGCCAAATTTCTTTCGCAATACTGTCGGATCGGGTATGATAAAACCCTTGATCCGTAATACTGCTTCACGGGGCTCTCCATTTGTCTGTACCCGAACCGATTTCTGGAATACCTTTCTCCGGTTCTTCGGATCAAATTCTATCGTCACGTATCCCTGCTCCCCTGCTAATATCTCGCCAGTTGACCAACTGGTTGTTGTGCATCCTCAGGAAGCATGTACATCTAATAACAGTAACGGCTCATCTCCCGTATTGGTAAATTTGAAGATGTATTGTACTACCCCATCTTTCTCATATATCCGACCAAGATCCCATTCCCGAACTAACGGCGTGAATTCTGCCACTCCCATCAAAAAACTGATACTTGACAATACTAATAAAATTAATATCCCTTTCATCATCAAACTACCTCACCAAAAAAATATTCTCCCCATCTACCACTCACCCCTCGATCACCAGTCACCAATCACCAGTCACTCCTCACTATCCCCCGTCTTCAACATCTTCGCAAACTCACCAAATCCTGTTCCCCGATAATGCAATCTGTTCCGCGGATCAAATGAACTGCCATCCAGATAACGTAATTCCAGATGCAGATGCGAGGCTTTACCTGATCTTTTCAGATTGCCCGTCACTCCTGTTATCCCTAATACTGTGTCTCCCTGCACTTCATCACCCGCCTCTACATATACTTCGTTCAAGTGCACGTAGGTTGAAGTAAATCCTTCGGGATATAACACCTGCACTATCTTGCCATATTCCACCTGAATACTGTCTCGCTCTCCATTCTCTTTCTCATATTCCACCCACTCCATGTGATTGGAATTATCACTTACCCGCATCACCACTCCATAAGACCCGATTGGATATACCTTCGTATTCTCTTCCACAAATAAATCTATGCCCTCATGTTTCCGCTTGATACCCTTGCCTCCTCGATTGCTCCCAAAATGATCCTGATTCCGGTTATGCACATATTCGTTGATCAAATCCTGAAAACTGCGATCTTCTCCCCCTTTTCCATCCCAAAAAGGTGATTTATACCTTGTAAAATGATCTGCAAATTCCGGCGTTATTAATAATTTTCGCCCCTCCAACTTTAATGGATGATATACCACCAGGGAGTCCCCAGAATATGATAAAATCATCAGCTTGTTTAATGTTTCCTCAAGCTTGCCGATCCGCAACTGATCAAATATTATTATCCCTGCCAATATCACCATTATTAATAATACCAGCAACAATACTCTTGAACCCATTTTTCCTCCTGTAAACAAATTTTATCTCCCCATTATTTCTGGCAATCCTTTTCTCCAAGTCACCAGTCACCCATCACCAGTCACCAGTCACTGATCCCTATTCACTATTCTTCTTGACAGCATAACACCTCCATAAAATTTTTACAGTCTTGAAAGTTATATTGAAGGAGTCGAAATGAAAACTTTAATACCAAAGGCTGCTCAAATTCAGCATAATTGGTATGTGGTTGATGCAACAGACCAGGTTCTGGGTCGGATTTCCACGCACATTGCCAGCGTGATCAGGGGAAAAAATAAAACCTGTTTCTCTCCCCATCTAGATACTGGTGATTTTGTGATCGTCATTAATGCTGACAAAGTCCGCCTTACCGGAAATAAAGAATTGCAGAAAACTTATCAGCGCTACAGCGGTTACCAGAGTGGCTTGAAAACTATTTCCTATAAACGCATGATGGCTGAAAAACCCGAAGAAATTATCAGACATGCTGTTAAAGGTATGCTTCCCAAAAACATACTCGGAAGACAATTGTTGCAGAAACTTAAAATCTATGCTGGTGACCAGCACCCACATCAGGCTCAAAAACCTGAAACGCTCTCTTTTGATTAGGAGGATATGAATGCAGTATTTTGATGCTACTGGTCGTAGAAAAAATGCCACTGCCCGCGTGAGACTCTCTCCAGGTACAGGTAAACGTATTGCCAACGGCAGAACTATGAAAACCTATCTCGCTCGTGAAACCCTGGAAATGCTCGTCGAACAACCTCTCGATACCGTCGGTCTCTCCGATAAAGTTGATGTCAAAGTCAATGTTAACGGCGGCGGACTCTCCGGTCAGGCTGGTGCTATCAGGCACGGTATCTCTCGTGCTCTCATTAAGTACGATGAAGAACTCCGCGCTATTCTTAAAAAGAACGGTTTCCTCACTCGTGACCCTCGCATGGTTGAACGTAAAAAAGCCGGGCAACCTAAAGCACGCAAAAGATTCCAGTTCTCAAAACGTTAATCGCTCCTGCTGGAGCATATCAGACAGTCCCGATCATGGCAAAGCGGTGTCCTTATTTCCAAGGATTGTATTGCCCGGGGGGCTGTTGAAAAATAACCGTATTAAGGAGATTGTATGTCAGTTGTTACTATGAAGCAACTTCTCGAAAGTGGTGTCCATTTCGGTCATCAAACCTATAAATGGAACCCCAAAATGGATAAATACATCTTTATTAAAAGAAATGGTATCCATATTCTTGACCTCAAACAGACTCTCGACGCTGTTAATGAAGCCTATATGTTCATCCGTGAAACCGTCTCCAAAGGTCAACAAGTACTCTTCGTCGGTACAAAAAAACAGGCGAAAGACGCTATCACCAAAGCTGCTGCTAAATCCGCTACCTTCTTTGTATCTAATAGATGGTACGGAGGCATGCTCACTAATATGAAAACCATCAGACGGCGTATCGAAAAACTCAGCTACTTTGAACAAATCGTCGAAGACGGCACTGTCAAACAATTCACTAAACTCGAACATAACAAACTTAAAAAAGAATATGATAAGATCAATAATGCTCTCGGCGGTATCAGAAACATGGATGTTCTTCCCGGTGCCGTATTTATTGTGGATATCCTCAAAGAAGATATCGCTGTCAAAGAAGCTCGGATACTCGGTATCCCTATTGTCGCTATGGTTGATACTAATTGCGATCCCGATCTAGTGGATTATGTCATTCCTGCTAACGACGATGCCATCCGCGCTATTGACCTTATCTCCGATATTATGGCGAGCGCCATTATTGAAGGTAGAAATATTCTCACCGAAGGTGCCGATAACCCAAATCCCATTACTCCAACTTCTGGTGGCTCCAAAGATGATGATATTAAAGATTCTGATAATAACGAATCCGAGAGTTCTTAATATTTAATAATGACCGGAAAGGTCTCCCCTTTCCGGTCATTTTCTACAATATAAAAATTCCTGTATTGGAAATTTGAAAGGAGTTAAATATGGATATACCCGCAAAAGATGTTATGGAGCTTAGAAAATCTACCGGCGCCGGTATGATGGATTGCAAAAAAGCTCTCCTCGAAACAAAGGGCGATAAAGATGCTGCTGTTAAATTCCTCCGTGAAAAAGGCCTTAGCAAAGCTGCCAAAAAAGCCGATCGCTCTACTAAAGAAGGTCTCATCTATTCCTATATTCATTCCAATAACAAACTCGGCGTTCTTCTCGAAATTAACTGCGAAACCGATTTTGTCGCCAGAAACGATACTTTTATCGCTCTCGCTAAAAATATTGCCATGCATATCGCCGCTGCCAATCCACTCGCTATTGATGAAGACGGTCTCGATCAGGATTTAATTGCCCAGGAAGCAGATATCTATAAAAATAAAGCCCTGAACGATGGTAAACCTGATAAAATTATCGAACGCATCGTCGCTGGACAAATTGATAAATATAAAAAATCTAATTGCCTGCTCAAACAGGAATATGTCAAAGACTCTGATAAAACCATACAGGATATCATCACTGAAGCTATCGTTGTGCTCGGAGAAAATATCCAGATAGCTCGCTTTGTCAGATTCTCTCTCGGTGCCTGAGCATGGCTGTCTTTAAACCCGCCAGCATCATTATGAAGGTCTCCGGCGAAATTCTCGCCGGTAAACGCGGCTTCGGATACGATTTTCAATTCGTTAATGACCTCGCTGAAGGGATTATTGCCGTCCGAAACCAGGGCTTTCGCATCGGAATTGTCATCGGCGGTGGGAATATCTTCCGCGGTTCTTCAACCACTGGAAAATTGATCACCCGCTTTACCGCTGATAATATCGGAATGCTCGCTACTATGCAGAATGCTCTGCTGCTCGCTGATGTCCTTAATAAAAAAAATTACCCCGCAGAAGTCTTCTCTGCGGTTCAATGCGATAAAATTGTTCGCTTCTTTACTGCCGATACTGCCCTTAATTCCTTTAATAAAGGCAATATCTGCTTCTTCTGCGCCGGCACCGCTAACCCCTTCTTTACCACTGATACCGCTGCAGTGCTTCGCGCTATTGAATTGAACGCTGACCTTGTTCTCAAAGGTACAAAAGTTGATGGCGTGTTCACCGCTGATCCCCACATTGATAAAAACGCCGTTCTGCTTAAAGACGTTACTTTTGATCAGGCTCTCGCTGATAAACTTAATATCATGGATATGACCGCTTTCTCGCTCGCTCGTGACAACCGAATGCCCATTAAAATTTTTAATATCTCGGATACTTCCATGATACTTAAGGCTATTCTCGATCCTCAGGTCGGTACTCTGGTGCATGCTTAATTTGGCTGGGGAATTTACCCCAAAGGAGTTCTTTTATGATGGATGATCTTATTCTTGAATTTAACCTTAAAGTCGAAGCTGCCTTTGAAGCGGTGCTCCGAAAATTTGCCACTACCAGAACCGGCAGAGCTAATACGTCTGCTCTCGATAATATCTCGATTGATTATTACGGACAGCATACTCCCATTAAGCAGCTTTGCAATGTTAATATTCCCGAACCCAGACTTATTGTTATTCAACCCTGGGATAAATCATCTCTTTCTCTCATCGAAAAAGCTATTCTCGCCTCTAATATCGGCATCAATCCCGATAACGACGGAAATGTTATCAGACTACCCTTCCAGCCTCTCACCGAAGAAACCAGAAAAGACATTGTCAAACAGGTTCGTAAATTGACCGAAGAAGGAAAAGTCGCTGTTCGTAATATTAGACGAGAATCTAATGATGAACTCAAAAATCTGCAAAAAAACAGCGATATTACCGAAGATGATCTTAAACTCGGTTTAAAAAATATTCAGGATATCACTGATAAATGGATTGATAAAATCGCTGATGTTGCCAAAGCTAAAGAAAACGAAATTATGGAAGTCTAAGCTATATGAGCAGAAATAATAATGATAATATGATCTATTTTATCACCAGCGAATGTATCATGTGCGGCATCTGTCTCGATGTCTGCCCCGTCTCTGCTATCGAAGAAGGCGAAAACCACTATATCATCAATGACACCTGCATCAACTGCGGTAAATGCAAAATCGCCTGCCCCATCGAAGCTATCAAGGGAAAATAACTTCTTCACCCCATCCCTTTAAAAAAATTTGAGACCTCCCTCTCCGGGGAGGTTTTTTTCCAAAAATTTTCCCCCCTGTTACCTCCTTTACCCTCCTCATTCTCTAGCTCCAACCCACATATACCCCAGCCTTCCCCCAACTCTACCGCAACCATACCTCAACCTTCCCCCAGAACTACACTAGTTGCACTCCAAACGATACCACATTTTTTTGTTGGGTCGTTTAGAGTGCGACTGGTAAGGGATTGTGGTGAACCTTAGAAGAATCTTACAAGAGTTCTGGACTGTACCCAGGACAGGACTTTTGGAAGATTCTTCGGGCAGAAAGATGAAGTGTCATCCAGACCAGGATAGTCTGATTATGCGGGATACAGGAAAAGCTCAGCTTTTATGTTTAACGGTAATATTTTCTGGTGAAACCGGTGACCCAGGTGCCTTTGGGCAGAAATAGTTTTTGGACAGAACCGCTTATAAAACCTGAGCCGTAGGCAAGAACCTGAGTG
>CAZAHZ010000066.1:0-13313 GCA_964485055.1 uncultured Candidatus Cloacimonadota bacterium | reverse complement strand
GTCCGACATTATCAGGATCAAAGGAATCCTCCTTTTCCACGAGGTCATACTTCTTAATGAAATATGGTGCGATCTTGTAATTTCTGTTTTTCGCTATTTCTTCATTTATTGTAACATCATACGCAGTGCGATAATAATCCTTACCCATTTCGATCGTACCATAAGGGAAGGAATAAAAAGTCTCATCTTCTTGAAAATACCGCGTCAGGATTATTTTCCAGTTATAGGGAGGATTGCCCCAGAACCGCAAGTCCTTAAAAGGGATTATCATTACACTATTCCAGATATTGCCCGAAACAGTGTTTTCACTTTGATAATCGCTGTTCCAGCCTGTGTCAATATTCATACCCTGTTTCCTGATACAGTCATAGTGATTTCCCAAAGGAAAGGAATAGAACATATAGGCATTATAATTCTTTATATCGGTAATGATCTGAATTCTAAAAAAATCACATTCCACCCATGTATCAGGAGATGCCACTCTCCCTTCATCAAAATTATCATCTATTTCACATTCTGTAAGCACATACAGATTTTTACTATTATGCCACAGCCAGACATCTGTCTGCAAAGGCACTGCCAACGAGTCATCAGGTGAAATCCTGACAAAATCAGATAGATGATTCGACTCATTTCTTAATTCTATTTCAGAAAACGGTATTGTGAATGCAGCTAACCCGCAATACAGCAAAACCATGATCAATAATATCAAGTGTCTCATCAAGCTTACCTCCCGATATATCGCATATCTGTTTGCTCAATTGCAGATTAATTGTCAAGGACATTCTCCCAACCTGAAATTCTTACAATGATCCATAAATCAGAAATGTTATAATTATTACATACTTTTACCCTAATCAAAACTGTTTTCTCTGATTCCAATATGATAACTGTATTAATATTATACTATAGTAATTCATTTTATAGCTATTTTACTACTTTTAATACTTATATGTAACTTAATTGATATCCCGCAGATATAAAGTCGAACAACAAAGCACAATCTGACATTTTATTGTTATATTGTGCTATGTTGTTACACTTATACTATACTTAAAAGGAATAAATAGAATTTTAAATATCGAGAAATGCCAGCACAGATCACTAAACATTTGACATTTTACCCTCATTCGCACATTAGGAAATAGAAGGTGGAAAAAAAA
Organism: uncultured Candidatus Cloacimonadota bacterium; assembly: GCA_964485055.1. GTDB lineage: Bacteria > Cloacimonadota > Cloacimonadia > Cloacimonadales > TCS61 > Stygibacter. The sequence continues at coordinate 12,150 of CAZAHZ010000066.1, read as the reverse complement.
TATGAAAGCTATGATACTGGATGGGATATATGATTTGAATGTGGAAAAATATCCTTTGCGATTGATTGATATTTCCGAGCCGGAAATATCTGAAGACGAAATACTGATCCAGGTGCAAGCCTGCGGTATCTGTCACACGGAACTTGATGAGATCGAAGGTCGCACTCCTCCCCCACTTTACCCGATAATTCCGGGTCATGAAGTGGTCGGCGAAGTAATAAGTACAGGTGCAAAGGTAGAAAATTTTCTACCCGGTGATATTGCCGGTGTCGCCTGGATATTCTCCGCCTGCGGTAAGTGCGAGTGGTGCCTGAATGGATTGGAAAATCTCTGCCCTCACTTCCTGGCAACCGGCAGAGACCGTAATGGAGGTTATGCAGAATATATGGTCGCTAAAGCAGATTTTGCTGTCAAAATCCCCGCTCGCTTTTCTGCTCTCCAAGCTGCCCCGCTACTTTGTGCCGGAGCTGTAGGCTTTCGCTCATTAAATCTCACCAATATCTCAGATGGCGATATTCTGGGGCTTACCGGCTTTGGAGCTTCTGCTCATCTGGTTCTCAAAACTGCCCAATATCTTTATCCCAAAAGCCGGTTCTACGTTTTTACCCGTAACCCGCAGGAACGTGAATTTGCTCTCTCCTTAGGCGCAGACTGGCCTGAACTTTGCCATGCTATCATTGATACCACACCCGTCTGGAAACCTGTTGTGGAAGCAATGCTTAACCTCAAACCCGGAGGCAGACTCGTTATTAATGCCATCCGCAAGGAAGATTTCGATAAGACTTATCTCCTTAATATAGACTATGCCCATCACCTCTGGCAGGAAAAAGAGATTAAATCTGTGGCTAACGTCACTACGATGGACGTCCAGAACTTCCTTAATATAGTTACCAAGATTCCTGTTTTCCCGGAAACCACAATGTACAAACTCGCAGATGCCAACCAGGCTCTTCTGGAACTCAAAGCCGGCAATATCCGCGGTGCTAAAGTTATATCCTTTGTCTGATCACGAATTGTGAATCACTAATTAATGATCACAGAAATTTTCACCGTTTGTTAAAGCGTTATTCATATAATCACTGGCAAGTTCCTGTGGTGATTTACTGGCAGCACCGACAACTACAGCGATATTACTCTGTTTGAATAGTGTCTGGGCACGTTGTCCCATACCACCGGCAATAATAATATTTACATTATGTTCAGCGAGCCATTGAGGTAATAATCCAGGTTCATGCGGGGGAGCATCTAATTCAGTTTCTATTAGAAGTTTCTTGTTATTGTTATCAATATCTAAGAGCACAAACTTCTCACAATGTCCAAAGTGCATGCTGAGTATGCCATTGGTAACAGGTATTGCGATACGCATATTTTCAATTCTCCTTTATTTTTTTTTACAATTCAATCATAGTCACTTTCTTAGAATGTATTCATTTTTGTCCAGATTGATTTTATTTTTTTTTAAAAGTTACGTTACTTTTTATCCAATTTTCTTCATTGTTATGCTGGAAGTATTATGTGATGAAGTGATCACCCAGTCCCCCACTTCACCTTGCAGATCACGGGCAATTATGGGACATTTGATTTGAGTGAGAAAGAAGACCTGACGTGGAACATCACATAATGTTTCATAATTAGCCTGTCCTTTGGCAATCACCAGATCAGCCTGATCGAAGACCTCCAGGAACTGTTGCGAACACAGGGAAAGCACAGTCCCGGCGCAATCACTCCCATTATCAATGATCAAGGCATATTTGTCTATTCCTGCAAAGATGGCATCATCTTTGAGAGCATCATTGATCACAGGGTGTCCTTTGACAGCATAAGTTATATTATGAGGCATTAATTGTTCAATAAGCAGGCTATCGAAAACCGTTTCACCGGCATTATCTGCGAGGTAGAGAATATTATCAGCTTTTTCAAATTCAGAGCGTAATAGATTAAGTTGCTGTTGATCAATAATTTTGTTTCTGGCATTATTCAGGCTATTTTGGAAGCGGTCATCGTCCCAGCCGGTATAGAGTGCAAAATCGAGAATATTTCCGGCAATAGCATACCGGACAGCAGTCTGGAAAGGATCATCTGATGCTTTTATTTCTTTTCTGATTGCCGGAGCTATCTGAATTGCCGTTTCGTTTGCTTTTTTCTTGATAGCAGCATAAGGATCGGGGTTACCGGTTTCCCGGCGAATATGAGCATGTATTTCTCTCCCTATCAAAGCCGGAGGTTGGTTATAATCAACTTTGGAAGCAAGTACAAGGGCAGAGCGTAGCACCTTTTCACATAGATTTTCATCACTTGAAATTTGCCTGACAGCCTGAATAGCCTGTGTCATCTGGCAGGGGATACAATCAAAATATGTCTTCATATTATACCTAATATACATTAATATCAGCTATGGTTTCACCATCAGCAATTATTAAAATTTTCATCTAAATCTCCTTTAGTAAAACAGGGAGCGGAAGTTAATTCCGCTCCCATAAATCCTTGTTCAGTTACTTCTTTTCTTTGGTAGAAAGAAGTTCTTCAATTCTCCTGGAAATGCTTTCAAGCTGGTTTTGTAACCATGATTGTTGCTGTTTGAGAATATCTTCTTCCGGGATATTTCCATAATCCTGATCATACCCTCTAACAACTGGATAATTTTGGGGAGCCTGGAAAAAACCAGAGAAACGACCAAAGCCTCTCCCCCCTCCTCGTCCACGACCACGTCCTAATCCAAAACCTCTACCAGCACCAAAGCCAAAACCATTTTCATAGCTTCCGGGTCTGTCATTACCGGCACAGTAACCGGCTCTACGTCCTGTTAAACTACCACGTCCTTCTGGACCTGTTCTATCACCATAAGGCATTATAACCTCCTTTTTATTTTGTTCTATTATTGTCAATTCTGCGATTATTCCCACCGAAAAGCAGACGTAATACATTTATGATATTATAACCAACGCTTCTTCCCGAATAACCAGATTGATTTCCGGGACTATTGTTTCCTGTGCAGTTACCGGCACCACGACCGGTCATACTTCCACGTCCTTCCGGACCTGTTCCATCGCCTCTAGGCATATTATTTACCTCCTTGGGTAAGAATTTTTTCTCGAATTTTTTAATCTGTTCCCTCTATACCGATTTCTTCCACCACACCCAGGCATCCGATAATGAGCGTCTTGCCAGTTACCAGAGAGCCATTCATCAAGAACCGTTTCCACATCACCGGCAATAAATGGAATAACGGAGATACCGTTCATTTCTGCAATACGCTGCACATAACGAGAAATAGCACCACAAATAATTATATTCACTCCAGCTTTAAGCAGTCTTTCAATTTTATGTTCTACCGATTGAGGCTGAAATTCAAGATTAGTGCTATCATTGACAGAACCAGCCTCAATCCTGAATATCCGAAAATTCAAAGCCTCGTCAAATACAGGCGAGATACGATTATTCCATTCCGGTATGGCAACTAGCATAATTTCTCCTTTATTCTTTCCACTTAATCTAATGCAATTGCCGTACCAATTCGGTAAATTTAACTTAACATGTTATATTGCAATAATATAGGATAATTATCTGATTTTAGATATGGTAGCAGTTTGAAGAATTAGTCTGTAATATTGGTAGCAATATTGCTACCTTGGAGGTTTGTGCTTTGCTTCTGGTAACTTTATATTGAATGCTTTGAGCTTGCGATATAAAGTAGATTTATGAATACCGAGTTCACGGGCAGCAGCATTGCGATTATAGTTATTCTTCGTAAGACTTGCAATGATCAGTTGTTTTTCAGTCTGCTGATTAATTTCATAGATAGTATTGCTTTTATTAAATTGATAGCCAGCAATTTCAGAAGGCAGGTGTTGGATTTCTATCTGATCCTGACGGCATAGCACAAAAGCTCGCTCAATAACATTTTCCAATTCACGAATATTTCCCTGCCAGTTGTGCGCCATCAAAAGCGGGATCACCAAAGGCGAGATGGAGGTGATATGTCTATTCTGGAGATGGTTAAAGCGGGTGATAAAATGATCTATCAATAGTGGAATATCTTCTTTTCTGTCCCTGAGTGGTGGAAGCTCAATTTTAATGATATTAATCCTGTAATACAAGTCTTCCCGGAATACACCAAGGCTGACAAGTTCACTCAGGTTTTTATTGGTGGCTGCAATAATACGGGCAGATGTTTTTTCGGACTTGATGCTGCCAAGAGGTTCATAGACTTGTTCTTGAAGTACTCTCAGCAATTTGACCTGTAAGGTAGTTGAGATATCACCAATCTCATCCAGAAAGAGTGTTCCCTTATCAGCCAGGGCAAATCTGCCGGGTTTATCACGTTCTGCACCAGTGAAGGCACCTTTTTTGTAACCGAATAGTTCAGATTCCAGCAGTGTATCCGGCAGTGCAGCACAATTGACGGCAATAAATGGTTGATCTGCTCTGGGACTCATATTGTGAACTGCCTTAGCCAGCAATTCTTTTCCTGTTCCAGTTTCACCCTGGATAAGCAAAGTTGAAGTACTTTCGGCAATAATGGGAATTAATTGAAAGACATCTTTCATTGCGGGGCTGCGGGAGATCAAATCACCAATGCGGTATTGTCCCAGTAGCTCTTGACGCAAAATGGATATTTCTCTCAAATCACGAAAAGTTTCAGCTCCTCCGGAAATTTTCCCCTTAGAGTCACGTAATACTGCTGTAGATACACTGATAGGTATTTTATCTCCATCAGCATTAATTATATAACAGGATTTATTGATAATCGCTTTGTCGCTTTCCAGGGTCTGGCGTAGAGCGCAATCATGTTCGCACATACTGGAACGGAAAACATCGGCACAGATCTGTCCAATCGCTTCCTCACGGGGAATTCCAGTAATACTTTCAGCAGCCCGGTTGAAAGAAGTTATCCGCCAATTGGCATCCACAGTAAAGACACCGTCGGAGATACTTTCCAGAATGGAGTTATAACTTACTTCAGCTATATTGTCTTTCTGTTTTCTATTCACTGAAATTTCTCCATTCCATCTTATATATAAAGAAGCGAATAGCCTCCGCAAAAGCGAAGGCTATTTTGTTATTTAAAAGCTGATATTTACTTTTCAGCCATTTTCTTGAATTTATTGTACCTTTTGACCACGTAATCCTTGAATTGAGCTACGTATTTAATTGAGTTCTCCGGGAATGTGGTTTTCAAGCTGGAATACCGCTTTTCTCCGGCAAGGAATTCGGCGACATCTGCCTTAGGTTCAGGGCTTTCGAATATAAATGGGTTTTCACCTTTTTCCTCTCGACGCGGATCGTAGCGATAGAGCAACCAGTATCCTGTATCAACGGCTTTTTTCTCTTCCTTCTGGCTCATGCTCATATTTATACCATGATTAATACAGGGTGAATAAGCAATGATTATAGAAGGTCCGTCATATTCTTCCGCTTCCTGAAGAGCCTTCACAAATTGAGTTTTATTCGCTCCCATGGCAACAGAAGCTACATAGATATAGCCATAATCCATCATCATTTTACCAAGTTCCTTTTTCACGGTAGGTTTACCGGATTCGGCGAATTTGGCAACTGCTCCGAGTGGTGAAGATTTGGAAGCCTGACCACCTGTGTTGGAATAGACCTCAGTATCAAGCACCAGGATATTCACATTCCTGCCTGAAGCAAGCACATGATCAACCCCGCCATAACCTATATCATAAGCCCAGCCGTCTCCACCGAAAGCCCAGACGGATTTATCTATCAGGAAATTCTTTAATTCAAATATCTTCTGCACAACTGGTCTGGCTTCAGCTTTGGCAATATCCAGTGCTGCAGGAAGCAAAGCCTTGATAGCAGCAGCATTTTCCTTGGCTGCACTATCAACTTTCTTCCAATTATCCAGAGCAAAGGTTAATTTCTCAGCTAATTCTTTGCTGCAACCGAGCTCCAGTAATTGAGATATTTTGCTCTTTAATTGCCGGCGATTAGCATCAACACCCAGTCTCATACCCATGGCATATTCGGCATTATCTTCAAACAGCGAATTTGCCCAGGCAGGACCATGACCGTCTTTGTTATGGCAATATGGTATTGTCGGGAAGGTTCCACCATAAATTGATGAACAACCGGTAGCATTGCCAATCAACATTCGGTCACCGAATAATTGCGTGATAACCTTAACATAGGGTGTTTCTCCGCAACCGGCACAAGCTCCTGAGAATTCAAAAAGTGGCTGCTTGAACTGGCTTCCCTTTACAGTAAATTCTCCGGTAACTTTGGAAAGCACATCATTAGGCAAAGCATCAAAGAATTCGGCATTAACTGCTTCACCCTTATCACGTTCTTCCTGGATTGGCTTCATTTCCAGTGCCTTAACCGGGCATTCATTAACGCAAACCATACAACCCTGACAATCCTCAGTGTAAACCTGGATTTTAAACTTCATACCTTCATCTTTGCCTTTAACTTCCAAAGTCTGGAAAGTATCCGGCGACTTGGCAAGCTCCTTCGGATCAATCAATTTAGCCCTGATCGCAGCATGCGGACAGACAAAAGCACATTGATTACATTGAATACATTTTTCTGCTATCCAATGCGGTACATAGGGTGCAACTCCACGTTTTTCCAGACGGGAAGTAGCTGAAGGTATAAAACCATCATAGGGCATGTGAGAAACCGGAATTGTGTCACCTTTTTCACGCATGATCTTTTCGATCACATTAAGCGTGAAGGCATCTGCATCATCAGGAACCAATTTGTGCATCTCTTTAGATGTGTGCCCACACTGAGCAGGTACTTTGATCTTTTGAAGGTTTTCTTTGGTTCTATCCACAGACAGCAGGTTCATATTAACAACTATGTCACCTTTCCTGGCAAAAGTTTTCTTAATGAAATTCTTGATCATGGTGTTTGCTGTCTCTTCCGGCAATATCCCGGAGATCAGGAAATAAGCAGTCTGCATAACAGAATTGATCTTGGTGCCCAGCCCCACATCCTGAGCTATCTGTAAAGCATTGATATTATAGACATTGATCTTCTTTTCCACGATCACCCGCTGCATCTCTGATGTAAGATTATTAAAAACCTCATCAGCATCCCAGATAGAATTCAGCAGAAAAACACCATTCTCTTTAATCCCTTCCAGAAGGTCATATCTACCGATAAATGCCTGATTATGACAAGCAATAAAATCAGCATCTACAACAGTATATTCGCTCTGGATAGGAGACTTGCCAAACCTGAGGTGTGATCTTGTGACACCGCCTGATTTCTTGGAGTCATACTGGAAATAGCCCTGGCAATACATATCAGTGCCTTCTCCGATGATCTTGATGGAATTCTTATTAGCACCCACTGTTCCATCCGAACCCAATCCCCAGAATTTACAGGAGATTGTTCCTGCCGGAATAGTCAGCAGATTTTCACCAACTGGAATGGATTTATGCGTTACATCATCTTCGATCCCCACTGTGAATCCATGAAAACCGTCATTTTCAAGATGATCATAAACAGCTTTTATCATTGCTGGTGAAAATTCTTTGGAAGATAGACCATAGCGTCCACCAATAATTGTAAGGTCCTTTCTGTCTTTTAAAGCTGCCACAGTATCCAGGTATAAAGGTTCACCAATAGAGCCGGGCTCTTTTGTGCGGTCAAGAACAGCTATCTTTTTCACTGATGCTGGAATTGCAGAAATAAAATCCTCGATTGAGAAGGGACGATAAAGATGAACGGAAAGTAAACCAAGTTTTTCACCTTTATTATTCAGATAATTTATTGTCTCCTGAATTGTCTCACATCCACTGCCCATGGCAATAATAAGCTTATCTGCCTGCGGATGTCCATAATAATTGAAGAGATGATATTCTCGTCCGGTCAAATCAGAAACCACTTTCATATATTCCTTAACGATTTCTGGGGTCACGTCATAATATTTATTAACAGTCTCTCGACCCTGGAAATATACATCAGGATTTTGTGCTCCCACTTTTACTCGCGGCTCATCAGGATTAAGTGCTCTGGAGCGGAAATCTTCCACATATTTATTGTCAATCAGTTCCCGCATTGTTTCATAATCAATCATATCAATTTTCTGGATTTCATGTGAATTACGGAAACCATCAAAGAAATTGAGGAATGGAACCTTAGATTTCAAAGTAGCCAGATGGGATACTACTCCCAGATCCATTATTTCCTGCAAAGATGAGGCTGCAACTAAAGCAAAACCTGTGTTCCGGGTTGACATGACATCAGAATGATCTCCAAAAATGGATAGACTTTGGGCTGCCAGTGAACGAGCGGATACATGAAATACTGTCGGCAGCATTTCACCGGCTATCTTGTGCATATTGGGAATCATTAACAGCAATCCCTGCGAAGCTGTGAATGTAGTCGTGAAAGCTCCTGAAGTCAATGAACCGTGTATCGCGCCTGCAGCTCCTGCCTCTGATTGCATTTCTACCACTTCTACCTTTTCACCAAAGACATTCTTTCTATCATTTGCTGCCCAGGTATCAGCATATTCCCCCATTGTTGATGAGGGAGTTATTGGATAAATTGCTGCAACATCATTAAAAGCATAAGCAACATGAGCTGCCGCCAGATTTCCATCAACTGTTGCTTTTTTAAATAATTTCTTCATGCAACCTCCTAAAATTTTTACTTTGTGTCAGAATTTATGCTTTTAAGTTTCCGTCAACCTCAAAAACCACTATCTGGAAAAAAAATCACTTCTGCATGTTCCAATATCATTTGACTATATAATAGAATGAAAATCTAATTTAATAATTCTCTAATAATGAATTGAAATCCGGTCTGAAAAATTGAAAATTCCGTATATTCTCGTCATCTACAGGTATAGAATTTTTGATGTTGATCATCTCGTCAATTATCATCTTCTTTTCCAGTGCTGATGCCTGTGGATAATATTTCTCCAGAACATACCAGGCTGCCAGCCATTCTTTTTGTAAAACCAGCAATTCTGCCAGATTCATATTAATATCAAAAATAGCTCCAAATTCCGGAAAATTGAGATATAATTTCATAAGAGGTGCTAAAGCTTCTTTATACTTATATTGAGCCTGATAACTCAGAAACTGAATAAAAAGGGCTTGAGATGAATGTGCACTATCTTGAAGTGCCTCTGCTTTGCCGGCAAAACTGACTGCTTCTGCATATTTTTTCTGATATACTTTGTTAGTAGCAATACGGATGTAAAGCTCCTGCTGTTCTATATCAAAATCACCATCCAGCAGGCTTTTATATATATCATTTGCTTCGGTATATAGATAATTATTTTCATAAAGTTCTGCTAACAGCAAGATCAATTTCAAATAATATTGATTATCTTCCACCTGCTCCAATGTTTTAATGATCAGATCAATTGCCCTTCTCGGTACCAGTAGAGGAATTAATCTTTTGAGCTTTTCCATAGCTGCTGCCTTGAATTTACTATCCTGGGATATTACTATCACTTCCGCATATTTTTTTGCCGCCGGCTCAGTTGCGTTTCTATATATATATATCGAGGCAACTAACCAGGCAAGTGAATCCGCCCGTTCCACTTCCGAGCTATAGTCCTGAGCAACTGTCAGCGCCAGGTCAAATTCCTCCTGCCCAATATAATGCTTGATCAGTTCCAGGGGATAGTGTCCCGGTGAAGATGCCTGTTCCTTAGCGATACAGTGTACGTGACTCGCAAGTATAATTACTATTAACAGAATTATATATATTTTATATGGCATATTGTTCCTGAGCAAATAAGGCAGCACCGAGAGCTCCTGTCAAAAACGGATTTTCAGGAACTTTGACCTTCGCATTCAGCTCTTCCTGAAGACACTTGATCATTGCAGCGTTCAATGCCACTCCTCCAGTAAATATTACTTCGCTTTTCTGAGGGAATGAAGCTATCATATTGGCAATCCGCCGGGCAATTGACCTGTGCACTGACATGGCAATATCAGCCGGGTTCTTTCCCTGGGCTATCATTCCTATCATTTCTGATTCAGCAAATACCACGCAGGTATTGTTTATTTCCAATTCATGCTGCGATTTCAGTGCCAGACCTCCCAGTTCCCCAATCCTGAGTTCCAGTATTCCGGCAACTTTTTCCAGAAAACGTCCCGTCCCTGCAGCACAGCGGTCATTCATCACAAAATCCAGCACCTTGCCACCAGCGGAAACCAATATCCCCTTCGAGTCTTGACCACCAATATCTATTATTAATTCAGCCTCAGGAAAATAATAATTCACTCCCTTCCCATGACAACTTATTTCTGCTATTTTTTTCCTGCCCTCAAGTATCAGATTTCTGCCATAACCCGTTACTATTACCGGCAGGAATTCATTTGCATTTAAGTGATTATGCTGTAATGCTCGCTGGAATATTTCATCTGCTGTCACTTCTGGAGATATACCCGTAGGCTGCACCTCTGAATAAATGATGCTCTTGCTCTCTACTAAAACAAGTTTTGTAGTCCGCGAGCCAGAATCAATCCCGCAGGAGATCATTCTTTCACACCTGTCAATTGAGCTACTAATTCCGGTAATATTATTCCAGCCTTGCCCTCGTGAAATTCATCAATATTGGCAATATTCTCCGGTTTCTGCAAATTAACACCTATCGTTGTCGCACCGCACTCTTTTGCCTTCTCTAACAATCCTGCTGCCGGATAAACTATCCCGCTGGTGCCCACTACGATCAGATAATTGCAGATTTCCACTTCTCGCATGATCTCATAAAGATAATAAGGTTCCTCTCCAAACCAGATAATATCAGGTCGCAGATATCCTCTACATTCGGGGCATTCCGGCACTTTCTTCGTTAGATCTACCTCTCTCGTTCGGAATTCTTCCCGGCAATCTGAACAGATACATCGCTTTAAACTTCCGTGCATTTCCAGTACATTTTCATTTCCCGCCACCCAATGCAATCCATCTACATTCTGAGTGATCAGCGTAAAAGTGTCTGGTACATGATTTTCCAGCTTTACCAAAGCATAATGAGCCGGATTGGGTTTCACCTCTGCTAATTGATGAAAACGAAGTTTATAAAACTCCCACACTAATTCCGGATTTGCCCGAAAACCATCCATAGATGCCACTTCTTCTATTTTATGATTCTTCCAAAGCCCATCGCTATCTCGAAAAGTCTTTATCCCAGACTCGGCACTTATTCCGGCGCCAGTCAAAACTACCACTCTCTCACCAGGTTTTATTTTATATTTCTTTTTCATATTGAGCCTCCTATAACTACCCTGAAATGTAATAATTTAACAATTCTACCTAATGTAATAAAATTACGCAGAAAAATGTAAAATAATTTCTCTTTAGTCCTTTTCGTGCCTTTCGTTGTGAATGATCTTTTTCTTATTATTATCATATTACTTCAATATTTGAATATAGTAATTTTCTTCACGCAAATACTTCTGAGCCACTGCCTGCACCTGCTCTCTGCTCACCACCCGCAATCTCTCCCTTCGCGTGAGATAGTGTTCTATTCCCAGACCAAGGGCTAAACGGTATCCTATTGCTGATGCCACCGAAGCCACGCTCTCTTCCTGTTGCAGCATCTGTCCCGCTATATGGTTTTTGATCTTTGTCAATTCACGTTCCGAGACTCCCTTCTCAGCTATATCTTTGAATATCTGCTTGATCATTTGCACTCCTCTCTCCGTATTTTTACGATCAACACAGGCTTCGGTTATAAAAGTGCCCATTTTCTTCCAGGTAAAATATTCCATCTCAACTGAATAAGCCAGTCCATATTTCTCCCGCAGCTCATTAAATAATTGCGAATTTGTATCACCGCCCAGTATCTGGCAAAGGATAGTCATCGGCAAAACCTCATTTTGATCATCCAGCCCCGGTGCAAATCCGCCTATCAGAATTATTCCCTGGCTCGATTGCTGATCGGATATCCTTACATGATTACTGTCGGGATATACCTCATAGCGTGGTGTCTGGATAACATGTGGTTCCTTCTGCTCTCCAAAATACTTGCTGGCTATCTCATCAACTGCCCCGAATTCTATATCACCGGTTATTACCAGCGTCATATTATCCGGCGTATAGTAATCTTTATGCCATTTCCTGACCCGCGAAAGCGTTAGTTTATGGAATTCATGCCGCATCCCTTATTTGCTAAATAGATTACTGCTGCTGCCGAAGATCAATTTTCTCCACATT
>CAZAHZ010000065.1:9994-13490 GCA_964485055.1 uncultured Candidatus Cloacimonadota bacterium | reverse complement strand
GGTCAGTAATACAACTTGAACCTGATATTTATAAATCGTAATGAAAATCAGTGATCATATTACGTAACTGAAAATGTAGAACTGATAAGAAAAACCATAAATATGCCAGCAGTGAAACAAAAAGAAATAATAAATAAGAGTGGACTCACTGCCATATTCAGTTATAATCAGACGGATTTTGTGAAAGATAAAGTTGCTGTTGAAGTGCAATTTGGTAAATATGCTTTTGTTGCTTATGATCTTTTTGTTAAGCATCTTGCATTTTATGTGAAGGATGAGATTGATGTAGGCATTGAGATATTGCCAATGAAATCAATGCAGGTAAAGATGAGTTCTGGTATCGGTTATTATGAAGGAGAATTATATAATATTCTGCGACATGGGAGGAATACTCCGGCTGTACCATTAGTATTGATAGGAGTAGATGTATAAAATTTTGTGAGATCAATTTAAGCATCACATCAAAAATATTAATGAATAGAAAATAGAAATATCTTGCAGAAAATTCTGAATAAAATATATTATCATGCAAAAATAATCATGGAGGAAAGTATGCCAAGAGTTCATAATTTCAGTGCGGGACCAGCAGTGCTGCCGGAGAGTGTGCTGCTGGAAATTCAGAAAGAGCTTGTTGACTGGCGGGGAGCCGGTCTTTCAGTAATGGAGATGAGTCATCGTTCCAGGGAATATCAAAGCATCATAGACGATGCGGTAGATATCCTGAAAAGGTTGATAGGTTGTGGTGATGATTTTGATGTATTATTCCTGGGAGGTGGAGCCAGCCTGCAGTTTCTGATGTTACCGCTTAATTTCTGTCCTGCTGACAAAGTTGCAAATTACATTAATACTGGAGCCTGGAGCACAAATGCGATCAAGGAAGCAACTAAAGCAGGCAAGCAGATGCATGTGGCAGCCACATCAGAGGATAAGGAATTCACTTATATTCCCAAGGGATATCAGCTTTCGGAAAATCCTGCTTATCTGCATATCACTACAAATAATACAATCCGAGGGACTGAATTCCATAAAATTCCTGATGTTCCGGCAGACGTACCATTGGTAGCGGATATGAGTTCAAATTTTTTAAGCCGTCCCTACAATTTCAGCAAGTTTTCATTGATCTATGCCGGCGCTCAGAAGAATGTGGGACCTGCAGGCGTGACAATTGTGCTGATGCGCAAGGATTATCAGGCGAAGATGCTGGGAAATCTGCCCACGATGCTTAATTATAAGACACATTTGGACAAGGGATCAATGTTCAATACACCTCCCTGTTTCCCGATCTATGTTGTGGGAAAAGTATTGCACTGGATCGAAGATTTTGGTGGCTTGAAGGAAATGGAGAAACATAATATTGAAAAAGCTGCCTATGTTTACGATGTACTTGACGGCTCTAAGTTCTATAAAGGAATTGTAGTTAAAGAAGACCGAAGCCGGATGAATATTCCTTTCCGCTTACCGACTGAAGAGCTGGAAAAGAAGTTTATCGAGGAATCCAAAGCCAACCGGATGAACAATCTGAAAGGACACCGTTCTGTGGGAGGTTGCCGAGCTTCACTTTATAATGCTTTGCCTATAGAATCAGCCAAAGCACTTAATTCCTTTATGAAAGAATTCGAGAAGAATAACAGCTAATGACTGAATATTACAGGGGCTGTGAAACAGCCCCTTTGTATCAGGACCATCCTGGTCTTGGTGTCTTTTATTCCGGGAGCAGAATACTCTGGATACGCGTATCAAGACCATCCTGGTCTTGACCTGAGAATCACGAAAATTGAAATCACAACTAAGCTTTTGTAAATTAATCCATTATCTGCAATCCGAGAATTTCAAAAACCCAGACCAGGATGGTCTGGATACAATAAAGGAACAGCTTCGCAGCCCCATCGTATCAAGACCATCCTGGTCTTGGCAAGAGGATCATAAAAACTGAAATCACAACTAAGCTTTTCTATATTAATCCATTATCTGCAATCCGAGAATTTCAAAAACCCAGACCAGGATGGTCTGGATAAAATAAAGAGGGCTGTGAATCAGTACCTTTTTTTATCATGAAAAAGAATGATCCGGTACTTCTGGCATTTTTTACATCACTGGCGATAACTATTTATGTATTAGAAAATCTGATTCCCAAACCACTGCCTTTTATGAAGCTGGGTTTAGCTAATGTTGTTGTGCTGCTCTTGATCTGGAAAGGAAATTACCTGGCAGGAATAGTAGTATTGATTAGTAAGACTATTCTGGGTGGTTTACTTACAGGCTTGCTTTTTAGCCCCATGACCGTGATCTCACTGGGAGCCAGTCTGACTGCTTTTATATTGATGTTTTTGGCGATCAGAAGTAAATTCGGTTTCAGTCTTCAGGGAGTAAGTATAATTGGAGCCACAGGTCATAACCTGATGCAGCTGGCTATCGTCAACTGGCTTCTGATCAGGAGCATAGCTGTCTGGAAGCTGCTGCCACTGATGATCTTACTGGGAATGATAACCGGTTTGATCACCGGTTATCTGGCATACTTGTTAAGCCGTCAACCAGCAGTAGAAAGATATCTGGGAAACTAAATTTCTGAATCCTGACAGAAACCAGACCCCGGATATTTTAAAATGTAAGGTATTCCTCAATTTCCGTTTTAATAAGCTCGAGTGAATTTCTCCAGAATTCTTTACTATTGATGTCAATACCGGCAAAAGCAGCAACACCTGTGATACTGTTTCTTCCGGTTTCCCGAAGAATAGCATCATATTTTTGTACAAATTTCTCCTTATCACTCAGGTAAATCGCATAAAGACCCTGGGCAAAAAGTTGACCAAAGGCATAGGGAAAATTATAGAAATTTGAGTTGGCGTAGTAGTAATGCGGCTTGCATAACCACATATAGGGATGAAGATATTCCTGGTCCAGTCCATCACCATAAGCTTCTTTCTGAGCCTGCAACATCATTTCCTTTGTTCTATCCAGGCTGACATCCCCGTTTTTGCGTTCTTCAATAAACCTGCTTTCAAAGAGATAGCGGCTGTAAATATCAACAATAACCTGAGTAGCTTCCATCAGCTTAGTTTCCAGGATCGCCAGTTTGGCTTCACCCGTTTCTGACTGCATGATTGCATCTTTGATAATAGTTTCCGCAAAAATGGAGGCAGTTTCGGCAACCGGCATGGAATAACGCGTATTGGGAGCAAGTTCATCTTTAAGGCAGAATCCGTGATAGGCATGACCAAGTTCATGAGCTAAAGTGGTCACACTATCCAGGTTACCATCGAAGTTTGCCAGTATTCTGCTTTGACCAAGGGCATGACAGGTAGAACAAAACGCCCCACCCCGTTTTCCCTGCCTTGGTTCTGCGTCAATCCAGTTTCTGGCAAACGCCCCATCAGCGAAATCTGCTAATTTGTCCGAAAACCGGCGGAAATTCGCCACTACTAATTTTCTGGCTTCTTCAAATGTATAATTTTTATCAACCTTACCGAGCGGAGCAAATAGATCATAGAAAGGCAAA
>CAZAHZ010000065.1:0-9984 GCA_964485055.1 uncultured Candidatus Cloacimonadota bacterium | reverse complement strand
GCCTTCATGTCCTAATAGAGCAGCTTTATGACGCAGATATTTGCGAAATTCCGGTAGATAATCTTCGATCACTGCCAGCATTGTATCCAGCGTCTGCTTTTCCAGGCGAGAACTGATCAAAGTCATGTCCAGCACAGAGTCATATCCTTTTAGTTCCGCGATCTGTAATACTTCACCTTTAATGGCGTTAAGGGCAGAATTAGCCGGATAAGCAATCTTTTCATAGGAGGCAAGTTCCGCTTCATAAGCCTTCCTGCGTATTTCCGCAGAGGGGTCGCTGGCTAAATTGCGGATTACTGGCAGAGGATACTTACTGGTTTTCCCATCAAGCTCCAACTCAACCAGGTGCTGCGATTCAATATAACCCTTCATTCTCGACCAGGCTGAGGAACCGGTCAGACTTAACCGAGAAAGTATATCTTCTTCCTTTTCGCTAAGCAGATATCGAGTAAATTTCACCATTTCACGCAGGCTGAATTCAATCTCCCGGAGATATTCCGAATGCTCCAGCAGCAGGTCAAGATCACCACTTCCGGTCAGCCATAATTGGAATTTTACCAATGGTTTTGTTAATCGGATCATCTTTTGCTGCAATTTCTGCTGAAATGACAGGGCTGTTGTATTCGTTGTTTCCACGCTCAAAGTCAGGGAACAAAAACTCATTAAGCGACTTACAAGTTCACCCAGTTCAGTCTTTTGCTTTAACACCTCTTCAGCTAAAGCAACTCGTTCCGCGCTGCTTATACTTTCCGGTGCCGGTAATTCCCTTTTTTCTATCAGGCTGATCAATTCTTCCACTTTTTCCTGATCTTTAACAAAGCCTTCAGATTCAAAAGAGAGATAGTAATCATTTAGTGACCACCTCATAATTTTTCCTTCCTTTATTTATATTTTAAAAAACTATCATTAATAATTTACCTGTCAATGTTTGCTGTTATCATAAGGAATATTGATAACTGTCTCGATTATTTCATCGAATTTATTTTGTCTTAGTTTATATTTATTGAAGTTACTATCGAGGATATAATTTTTCCTGCCCTTTGTCTCCTGATCATTAGTCATTATTTCCTGATTTGCCGAGTAAAGCTTTTCCCAGAAGGTCAGCTCCAGATCATCAGAAATCTTGAGCTGTAATAAAACCGTATTATCAACTTTACTCTCTGTTTGCGAATCGGTAAATTTATGGAAATAATTAGCGATAATAGAATTAACTTTCAGAAAAAAATCAGGATCGTGATATTTTTCCTGGATAAAGGCTTCACATTTTGTTGTCATAGCTTTTCGGTTTTTATTAGTATAGCGAAGAAGCAGAGAATTTTCCATACTTGAATTTTTAGTTTTCTGCACGGTCAATAGCGTAAAATCATCAGCTTTAAGATCATATTGTTTATCAATCAATAGTTGTTTAATTTTAAAAGGCAGGATTATGCTGTTCATTTCTGCCCGAAAATTGCTCAGAAAACTGGTAAAACCTTCCATGCCTAATTCCAGCCCTTCGCTGTCCAAGCACTCAAACAACCCATCTGTATAAAGAAAATATATCGAATCAGGAGACAATTCAATATTTGTTTCCTCGTCTTCTTTATATTGGTAGGAAGCCATCCAGCCAACCGGGATCGAAGAACCAATATCAATAATTTTTGTTGCCGAAGTTATTATATTATATTCAATAATGGCGGGATGCCCGGCATTAAGGCAACGAATTGAATTATTTTTAAGATCAAACAGGCAAAATATTATTGTCAGGTAGTTATTTTGGAAGAAATCCTTACTGAGAATTTCGTTGAGTTTGTTGATGATATAATGCGGTCGAAGATTGTTTTTTTCGATATTTACCAGCATATTGATTGTTGATTTCACAGCGGTCATGATCAAAGCTGCCTGCACTCCATGCCCGGAAATATCCCCTACATATACTACATACTTGCTATCCGAAATCTGGATTATATCAAAAACATCACCTCCTATCTTTTCTGAGGGCGTATAAACTGAAGTAACTGAAATATTATTTTCATGTACCAGCCATTCCGGCAGCAGATATGATTGAACTGATGAAGCCAGCTCAATATCCTCCATCAAAGAAGTATATAGTCTTTCGATTTGAACTTCATCGTTTTTACGGCGTGTAATATCTTCAGCTATTTTTGCCATATTTCGCACTGTTCCATTGGCATCTCTTATATCAAAAATAGAAGCGTTTTCATAAAACAATTCTCCATTCTTTCGGAGATTGATAAATTCGCCCTTCCATTCTCTTCCTGCCATCACAGTATCCCAGATCTCCTGATAAAATTCCGCAGGATGTTTACCCGATTTGAGTATGCGTGGATTTCTGCCAATAACCTCTTCCAGAGTATAGCCGGTAACTTCTGTGAAACGTGGATTGACGTATTCAATATTTCCTTCCAGATCAGTAATTGCGATCAGACTTTTTGCCTGACGTACTACATTTGATAATATAGACAGCTCAGATTCGGCTTTTTCCCGCTCATTGATCTCTTCCTGCAAATGTACAGCGTTTTCTCTTACTTTCTCTTCCAGTTGCAAATTCTGGCATATAAGGTCTGCCTGTGCCTGGATTAATTCTTCATTTTTGGTGATAGCAGTATCATAGGTCGAGATCATGATATCAAGTATCTGGCTCTTTTCTGCAGTGATCAAATATTCAGTGCCTTCAAAGACTATTCGAAGGTCTTTTTTCTTTTCTGCAGTGTTTCTCAGAGTCTGGTTCATTAAAATTGTGTTTATATGCCTGATCAGAGTGTCTTCGTTATAAGGCTTCGATATAAAATCACTTGCTCCGCACTCCAATCCTTTTATTATGTCACATGTATCCGAGAGAGTCGTCAGAATTATCAGAGGAGTATTTTTGATTTCTTCACTACTCCGCACCTGTCGGCAAAATTCATTACCACTCATTCCCGGCATAATAATATCACTGATTATTATATCAGGTCTCTTCTCTTTTGCCAGATCCAAAGCCATTTCGCCATGATCTGCGATTAAAGGTTCAAAGCCGTTCTTGATTAGTAGATATTCCAGTTTTATTGCCTGGGTTTTACTGTCCTCTAATACCAGTATTCTGCTTTTTTCTTTTACCGGTTCCTTCTCTTTATTTATGAAACACCTTCCCTTCGGGATCAGTTATTTTTCTGATTTTTATGATCCACTTCGTTTTTTTTTAATAAATCCGCAATCTCATCTATTCTTAGCAAATGAGCAACTCCTGTATAAGCTTCTCTATCAATCCCAATAGATTGCTCTGAGCAATATTTCTTTTGAGAATAAATCCATTTGCTCCCACCTCCTCTCCTCTCTGCATATCTTCGCTTGTATTCGAGGAAGTAACTATAACAACCGGTATTGAACTGATCTCGCTATCCGATCTGATCCGCGCGATCAGATCAAAGCCACTCATCCGTGGCATATTCACATCTGAGATCACCAAGTCATATTTTCCATCTTTGATTTTTGTAAAGCCATCTATTCCATCAAAAGCGGTTTCCACTTTATAACCTGCACTTTCCAGAATAGTCTTGATCAGCATTCTGGAAGTTAATGAATCTTCCACTACCAGTATCCTGTTCTTTAGCTCCAATATTTGATCCAGCTCCTGATTACGTTCCCGCAGCTCCATATTCTTGAATACAGTTTTCACCATATCTGCCGGATTCAAGATCAGAACCACCTCGCCAGAACCCAGAATAGCAGCTCCGGCAATATTCCGGACACGCTGCAGATGCCGGTTAAAACTCTTTACCAGTATCTCCTGTTCTTCCTCAATTCCTTCTACTTGTATTGCTGTCTGGATACCTTTATTATTGATCAGCATCACCAGGTAACGATCCACAGGCTTTTCTTCAAAATCCTTCTCCAGTATGTTAGTCAGGTTTACCAATGGAACAAGCTCTCTTTCATAATAGATCATCCTGGTATTTTGTATAGTTATCACATCTTCTTTTTTTACGGTCAATATCCGGTCTGTCTTTGTGCTGGGGATCACGTATTTTCCTGCTCCCGCTCTGACCAGGATACCCCGGAAAGTAACCAGTGAAACTGGCAATTCTATGGTAAATCTGGTTCCTTTATCTTTCTCTGTTTCTACTTCAATGGTTCCTTCAAGATCTTCAATGCTACTCTTTAAAATAGCTAAACCCATTCCTCGTCCCGATAAATCCGTGATTATTTCACTTGTGGATATCCCTGATTTATAGATATACCGGATTAATTTATCCTGTGATTCCAGATCATCGCCTTTAACTCCCTGCTGATCCAATACTGCCATTTTCAGTTTCTTAAGATCAATACCCGCTCCATCATCTTCAATTGTAAAACGTATCCTTTTATTCTCTGATCGCTCCAGATTGATGCGTATCACGCCCATCTCCGATTTATTTTTTACCTTGCGCACTGAGGGTTTCTCGATACCATGATCGAGGCAGTTTCGTAATAGGTGGATCAGTGGATTTTTCAATCTTTCCAGTATCCTGCGGTCAATCTCTATACCTTCACCCCTGATTATCAATTTCACTGACTTGCCATTTTCACGTGATAAATCTCGAACTATTTTGGGAAATAATTCCAGTACTTCGGCAAAAGGCACTGTCATTATCTTTTTAACTTCATACAGCAATGTGTCTATCTGCAAACAAATTTCAGAACTTTCTTCATCCCAGTTCTTTAGTAGTTTTGTCAGCTCTGCTTCCGTCTTTTTGGCTAATGTGTTTCCCCATTGCAGAAATCTGAGTGTCTTACGCAAAGCTCGCTCCTCTATGCTCTGATCTGCATTTCCACCATTTTGCTTCACTCTTCCACGGAGTACTCTCACACTGGGATATATTTCTTTTGCTCCGGTTTCCCAGGATTGAAAATTCCTGATCATTTCCCGCAATTGCCTCGTCATCTGAATAGTGCTCAATTTCACAGAAAGCAATTCTTCTAACTGCATTAATAATGTATTAAGCCTTGCCGTTGATACTCTGAGCAGCTCAGTATCAGTATTTTTTCTGCTTTGGTCATTTGAAATTTGAGTTGGTTCCGATTTCCGGGTAAGAGCTTCGTTCTGCTTATTTTCTACAATTTCTGGTAAAATTGTTTCCGAAGGCGGAACTGCTTCTTTTTCTACAAGCTCCACGTGCTCTGATTTCATCGCAACAAGCAGTTTCTGCAATTTGATCATCATGCCATTTACATCATATCTGGCAGAATCCTCTCCCTCAGTTTTTGCTGATAATACTCCGCTAATGGTCTCAATTGATTTATGGAGTAAATCAATTCCTTCCTTTGTTAATCTGGTTTTTCCGGCTTTCAGCATCGAAAACAATCTTTCCTGCCTCTGAAGAATTGATTCCACTTCCGTTCTATCTACTGCTTGAGCTGCTCCTTTCAATGCTTGTATTTGCCGGTAGATCAGTTCCAAAACTTCCTGACGCTTTTCTTCCGTTATCTCTTTCTCCAGTTCCTGAAGTCCCCAGGTTATCTTCGCAATTAATTCCCCGGCTTCAATTTTAAATGCAGATAGAATTCGCTTCAGGAATTCTTCTTTTTCGTTCATGATCTAACCTTATAAAAATTGATCATGTCCTGAAGTCTCTCGCCTAATTGATGCAGATCATTGACCGATATATTTGTCTGATGCGTTGTCGTTGCTATCTGAGAGCTCGATTCACGGATATTTTCCATCGCCATCACCACCTGATCCATGCCCACCAGTTGCTGCTGGCTCGATGATGCTATCTGGATTGATGCCTGGGCTGCCCGAATTATGCTCTCAGAAAGCAATTCTATTGCTTCCTGCGTTGCCTTGATCAATTCCTGCCCCTTGTCAACTACCCTGCCACCATCATCAGTGGACATCACCACTTTTGTGATTGATTTCTGCACGTCATTAAGTATTCTCCGTACCTCTGCCGTTGCCTCTTTTGAGCGGTTTGACAGATTCTTGATCTCCTGCGCCACCACTGTAAAACCTCTACCCTGCTCCCCGGCTTTTGCTGCCTCTATGGCTGCATTTACTGCCAAAATATTAGACTGCTCTGCCAGATCACTCACAGTCGCTGTTATCTCCCCTATTATATAACTCTGTTCGCTCAGGTTTACCACAACTGCTGCGATCATATCCATCTTCTGTTTGATGATTGACATACTCTCGGTGGTCTCCGCTATCGCTTTATTCCCTTCCTCTGAGATCATGGCATTTTTCTTGCTGTCCGCTGAGACTTCTTTCGCTTTTTGACTTGAGACTTCTGCTGTCTGCTTTACCTGTTCGATAGTGGTTGTCGTTTCGCCAATGGCTGTTGCGGTCTGCTCTGCACTTGCTGCCAGTTGTGATACTCCGCTCATTATCTCACTGGTTGAAGACGACAACACATTTATTCCCTCCCTAACTGCTTTGAACTGTTTTTGCATTACCTGTGTCATCTCTGTCAGTGAAGTGATCAGCAATCCTACTTCATCACCACGCTCTGTCTCTTCAAACACTTCAGTCAAATCCCCTGCTGCTATTTTTATCGCTATTGCTGATATTTTCTGCAGCGGACGTGCTATCGTTTGAATAAAATAAACCGTTAATAATATCACTATTAAAAATGAAATTCCACATATCCAGTATAATGCTGTATGCGTCCTGGCAGTTATACTCTGCGTCTCAATATAATTTTCCTGCAGATGATCTTCCTCATTTGCTGTGATTTTCTCAAACACTGACCGTATTTCATCCATCAATTGCTTGCCATTGCCCTGGCTGACCTTGTCTCTCGCTTTTTCTATCCCTTCTGTTTCCAGTAGTCTGATCGTTAATTCCATATCTGCCATTTTCGCTCTAGCCAACCGCTCCAGTTCATCCAGAAATGACTGCTGCTCTGCTTGGCCTTTTAATTGCTTCCTTAATTCCTTTAAATGGCTTTCCACATGATTCACGGCATGCTTATACGGCTCCAGGTAACTCTCATTTCCCGTTATCATATAACCCCGCTGTCCCGTTTCCGCATCTGTCAAATAACCCGAAAATTCATAGAGATTGCTTAATAGTTCTTGGGTACGGATAACTTTCTGCGCATCCTGCTCCATCTGATTGACATTTTCAAAAGTTACCACACTCAATATGATCAACATTATCAGTATCAATCCAAAACTTAACCCTATTTTTACTCCAATCTTCATATTTGTCATTCGTGAACCTCCCTGGGTTTCTGATTATATTTCTTCATTAATTACTATTCTTGGATCCTGAAATAATTCTCCGGTATTAATGATGATCAATCGCTTGTCAGTTACTCCTCGAATGAGTTCGGATTTGATGCCCGCTATCTCAGCAGGCTTTTCCTGAAGCTCGGATAACTCCACTTCTTCAAGTCCGATGATCTCATCAATTAAAATGCCAAAATTTATCCCTTTATCCTCCAGGATTATCACCTGGCTCTGATCTGTCAGCTCTTTTCCCGCTACATTAAAGAGTTTCTTGATATCAATTACTGCTACTATATTTCCCTTCACATTGATGATCCCCAGAATATAATCTGGTGTACACGGCAGATCTGTAAATCGCTTTAAGGCTAGCACACGCTCCACGTATTCTGCCTCCACCCCATACATCTCATCTGCCAGATAAAATGAAAGAACGGAAATTGTCTTTCCCCGGCTTTCCAACGCTGGCTTTTCCTGACTTAGTATTTCTGCCCGTTCCCGTAATTTTTTCTGCTTCTCACCTTCCATATTATTCCTCTTGCATCGCTGAATTGATCAGATCCTGCAATTGCTCAACCATCATTTCTGAAGAGCCCCATACTATTGTTTCACTTTTTAGTTCTTTTAATAGTCCTGATGCCTTTTCCAGATATTGCTGACTCTTCTCAGAATTACCTCTTTGGCGTTCCAGAAGTCCCAATTGATAATTTGCCAGTATATTACCTGGCTCAGTTCTCAGCATCTCTTCCAGTAACAGCCTGGCTTCTTTAAACCGTTTCTGTCCCATATAGATCATCGCCAGAAAGTAACCTGCCGATGTATCCTGATTTCCTGACTCAATGATTTTTTTATATAATAATTCTGCTTCCGCTTCTTTCCCCTGATTCACATAAGTTTGACCCAGTAATTCCTGATATTTCACTGGCAGTTCATTTAAATCCTCTGCCTTCTGCCTGATCAAATTCTCTACGCGTAAGTATAATCCTTCTTTAAATAAAAATTGTAGTCGTGTATATTCTTTATCTGCTTGTGCTTCTGCCTTTGCCGAATGCTTTTTATCTGCTACTGTAATCTTTTCCTGAAACTCGGATTGGATCGCGCTTTCCACCTTTATACTGTCCTTAATAAAAAAGGTGCGCCCACCAAAATTCTTCCTCGTAAAACGATTATAAATATCCAGCGATGATTCCACAGGACTTAATGCCAGCACTCCCCCCTCTGCCAGTGAATTATAAAAGCCTGTCGTAATTTTCCTGATCATCTCTGCCGGAAAATAGATCAGGACATTACGGCAGAATATTATGTTCAGTCTATAAAATAAGTGCGATTCAATTGCCAGATTATGGCTCTGAAATCTTACCATATTCTTTAAACAATCACAGATTTTATAACTGTTCTCGTCTATTTTTTCCACGTATTTATCAAACCATTCCGGCGTCTTCCTGAATGACCATTTGGAATATTTTCCAGCCTGTGCTTTCTTCAAGGCTGTGGGATTGATGTCTGTTCCCGTTATTCTTATATTCCAGTTTTTATAATCCGGCAGCATCTCAATGATTAATCCGGCTAATGAATAAACTTCTTCTCCCGATGAACATCCTGCACTCCAGACTGACAAATTCCGGTTTGATTGCTGGTTAGCAAATATATACTGCTTCAAAAATTCTTCTCGCAAAAACTCAAAGGCGACTCCCTCTCGCAAAAAATAGGTCTCACCTATTGTTAAAAATGATGCCAGCATCTCCAGGTCTTTGCGCCCCGGACTGCTGGTCATCAACCACTGTATAAAACTTGTCGTACCCGAAAAACCTGCTTTCTTGGCTGCTTCCAGTAATTTCCGGCTTAATTCACTCTCACGCTGAACCGAATAATGCATCCCCAGACGGTCTGATAAAAAATCCCGTATCTGGCTTAAATATGGCTCGCTGATTATTTCTTTCATTTCACGTTCCGGAAAAGTGATTTCATTTATTTTGATTCCTTATCACACTTTGAAGCATCTTTATCTCTTTATCCGTTAAAAACTTATCTAAATCATTTATCAATACAGTGCTGTCCGCATATTTAAATATGCCTTTCACATATTCCAGCCCCACGAACATACGCTGAGCTTCCTCGACTTCCCAGTCCTCTTTCTCCACCACTCCTTCCACTTTTTCTGCCCATATTCCCAATGCTCGCTTTGCTGTCCGGGCTATAATTATCAAATCGCTTAATTTATCTTCGCGGTCGCTTAATAGAAATATCTTGCGGATATTGATTACGGGTAAAAGCTCTCCGTGATAGTTGAGCATTCCTTTGACAAATTCCGGTCCCGATGCCAGTTTCTCCAGATAAGCCGCCTTCTCGACCCGCTCTACTTCTCCCAGATTTAGTCCAAAACGATGTCCATCCTCACTGAAGACCAGAAAACTCCCCGGTTTCTCCATATCTTCCCCTCCCGTTTATTACTACGGCAATTTGACTTTTTATCCTTCTCATGTAAACTTTTTTTTCCTTATTTCTTTTTCTTTATTCAGAAAATTTCTCATTCCTCTCAATTTTCCTCCCCATCTTCTCCCCGTTCACCCCCTGTTCACCCCCTGTTCTCTGCCCGTTTAATGCCCGTTCACTGTCCGTTCACCTCCTGTTTACTGCCCGTTTACTCTCCCATCTCAATTTTCCAATTTATAAAACTAGTCTTAAATAGGCAAACAAGTGTAACAACAAAGCACAATCTAACATTTTATCATAGATTTTCATGATCATCATTCAAACCCTAATTTCATGAATTAGAAGCCCCAATGAATTTTATTCTTT
>CAZAHZ010000064.1:0-13635 GCA_964485055.1 uncultured Candidatus Cloacimonadota bacterium | reverse complement strand
TATCACTAGCGGTGATCCCGATTGGAAATGGAATGATCCTGATGTTAGAGCTATCACTTCAGCTTCGGAATTCAATCTCCTCGATAAAACCTTTTTGAATATTAAAACCGCTTTGGACTCCCTGCTCAAGTAATTAACTAAATTAAATTATTTATCAGCCTGTTTGTTTTGCCTTGAATATCACCGTTGTCACCAGTTCAATCAAAAATCCGTAAATAGCACCAATTACCAGCGTTGAAATGAACATTGATTGTGGCGTAAACTTGCTCATATCAGCTCCCATGGAACTCGCTACAGCCATCGGTAATCCAATTAGCAAGCAAAGTAGTATCCCGTGAATTACCCAGTTCATCCGTATTGCACTTATCCCGATCACAAATCCGATCATTGTCCGGCTTAATATTATCTGTAATTGGATAATACCCGGCATCGCATTCCCTCCACTTCTTGCCAGTCAAAGGCAAATGATCCCGCATATAATTCCCATCAAGGTCGCAATAAGGATCCGCTTAACACTTGTCATAATAACTTACCTCCTGAATCTTGTTCCTTCCATTGTTTTCTTTCAGATTTATTATTCTTTTTCTTTGTTTCGCTGGCAAGATTTTTTTTATTTTATTTCATCCTCCCCCATTTCGTCCTCTCCGTCCACTATGTCCATTTTTACTCCCACCTCCTATACCGAAGCCTTACCGCAGACCCCTACTAATCGCACTCAAAACGATACAACAAAAAGATGTGGGGTCGTTTTGAGTGCAACTAATAAAGGATTGGGGTAAGGTTGGGCTTGCATTGCGGAATGATAAAAAGGAATTTTGCCAATATATGCTTTGATCCGGAAGCTTCATTTTTTTAGTGGAAAGGAAAATCTGCTTAAAACAGGCTTGTTTTTCACAAATATGTATCACCAAAAGGTAATAATAGGAATAATTCTGAAGAATTATCAAATATTTTACATTCACAGTAAAAAAAAATGCAGAAAGTGAAAAAAGATTTTGACAAAAAAAAGGGGATCAAGAAATTAGCACTTGAAATAGTTAATTGCTAATTTACAAAAATAAAGGAGGTAATTATGGCAAAACAGCTTAAGTTTAGTCATGATTCCAGAACATTACTGAAAAAGGGAGTAGATGAACTCACTAATGCAGTAAAAGTAACTTTGGGCCCAAGAGGTCGCAATGTAGTTTTGGATAAGAAATTTGGCAGTCCCACGATCACAAATGACGGAGTGACGATAGCCAAAGAGATCGAGCTGGAGAATGAATTTGAGAATATGGGAGCGCAGCTTTGTAAGGAAGTGGCGGAAAAGACCCATGATAATGCCGGCGATGGCACAACCACAGCAACAATATTAGCTCAGGCAATCATCGAAGAGGGTCTTAAGCACGTAACTGCTGGAGTAAATCCGATGTATCTTAAGCGTGGACTTGAAAAAGCCACCAAGGCAGTAGTAGCAGAGATTCATGCTTTAAGTAAAGAAATCAGGGACAGCAAAGAGATAGCCCAGATAGCAGCTATATCTGCCAACAACGACCAGGAAATCGGCGAATTGATCGCCAAAGCAATGGACGAAGTAGGACGCGATGGCATCATTAATGTTGAAGAAGCCAAATCCATCGAAACTTATATGGAGAAAGTGGAAGGCATGCAGTTTGACCGTGGTTTCATATCTCCTTACTTTGTAACTGATCCTGACAAAATGCTGACTGAATTCGAAGACCCTTACATTTTAATGTATGATAAGAAGATCAGCGTGATGAAAGACCTTCTGCCGATCCTTCAGGAAGTGGCACAAAGCGGAAAACCATTAGTGATCATCTCCGAAGACATCGAAGGCGAAGCCCTGGCAACCCTGGTAGTAAATAAACTGCGTGGAACATTAAATGTTGTAGCAGTAAAAGCACCAGGATTCGGTGATCGTCGCAAAGCCATGATGCAGGATATCGCTATTCTAACCGGCGGAACCGTAATCAGCGAAGAGACAGGACGCAAACTTGACAGTACCACTATAGAAGACCTTGGTATAGCCAAAAAGGTTTTAATAGACAAAGATAACACCATCATTCGCGAAGGCGGAGGGTCCAAAGAGGATTTGGCAGCTAGAGTAAATCAGATCAAAGCACAAATTGAAGAGACAACTTCCGATTATGACAAGGAAAAACTTCAGGAAAGACTGGCTAAATTGAGCAGTGGCGTGGCAGTGATCAAGATCGGAGCAGCCACTGAGACTGAGATGAAAGAGAAAAAAGCCCGTGTTGATGATGCTTTGCATGCAACTCGCGCGGCAGTAGAAGAAGGTATTGTCACAGGTGGTGGCACAACTTTGATCTATGCTTCCAGAGCAATAGATAATCTGAAACTTGCCACTCACGAAGAGAGAGTGGGTGCTCAGATATTAAAGGTTGCCTTAACAAAACCTGCTTATCAGATCGCAGCTAATGCTGGAGAAGAAGGCGCAATCATCGTAGAAAAGATCAAAAAGACCAAAGATATTCATTTCGGATATAATGCCGATAATGGTAAATTTGAGAACCTCTTTGAGTCTGGCGTGATTGATCCTGCTAAGGTCGTTCGCAGTGCTTTGCAGAATGCCGTTTCTATAGCAGGACTGCTTTTGACTACTGAATGTATCATCACGGATATCAAGGAACAGGAGCCGGCAATGCCAGGTGGAAACCCAGGAATGGGCGGTGGCATGCCCGGAATGTACTAAACAGCAAGAAAATACTAATAAAAAAACCAGCCTCTGGGAAATTCCCGCGGCTGGTTTTTTTATTATTTTCGAGCGTAATAATAAAATAAATTAATCTATTTCACCGATTTTCCTTGACGTTTGTGCATAGGTTATCGTTTTTAAAAAGTGGACGATAACAAAAGGGGAAATGATGAAAAAAGCTTTAACACTAATTTTAATAATTGTTGCTTCTTACATTTTAACAGCTTCAGAAATCAGCTTTGAAGAAGCTATTGATTTATTGCAAGGTGTTTCTACAGAGGATTATCCAAATTCGGGTCAGATAATGATATCTAATCAAAGAATTGAATTGGATATAAAATGCAGAGGGGTTTACCTTGAGGAAAAATATTGGAAGATACTTAATGAAATAGGAAGAAAAAACTTCAACCTGTGGTTTATGTACGACACTATGTATGATACTATTTATGTAAAAACGATCCAGGTTATTAAGGAAGACGGAACAATAACTGAGCTTGAACCTTACGAGATATTAAATGAAACCGGAAATGCTTTCTCTAAATTTTCAAATATTTACACTGAAGCGAGTAGAATTCTAAAAGGTGATATACCCGATCTGGAAATAGGAGACATCATCAGGTATGTCACAATAAAGACTGAGCATAATACAACTATGGAAGATAACTTCTATAGCAGCATTGCTGTGGAGAATTATTATCCGGTATTAAAAAGTTATTATCAATTAAGCCTGCCGGAAGAAATCGAATTGTATATTCACCACATAAACAGGAAAGAAGGATTTGTTGAGTTTTCAGAAACTACAGAAACTGGAAGAAAAACTTATGAATTTAACGTTTCTGCAACACCGGAACTAGTTTATGAGCCATCTATGGAAGATATTGATGAATTTGCTTATTATATAATGCTGACCACGGTTAATAGCTGGGAGAAAATCTCTACCTGGTATTACAGCCTTGTGTCACCACATCTTGAAACAAATGATGCTATGATCGCAAAAATCAATGAATTGATTGAAGGATGTGACACCAGAGAGCAGAAAGCAGAAAAAATCTTTTACTGGGTAGCCCAGAAAGTCAGATATCTGGGAGTTGATAAAGAAACCTATAAACCCGGATATGAGCCACATGATGTAACTTACACATTCTCTACTCTGGGCGGAGTCTGTCGAGATAAAGCTGCATTACTGGTGGCAATGTTAAGAATCGCAGGAATCAGTTCTGATCCCATATTGATATCAAGTGGTTATAAATTAAATGCTGCTGCACCCGTAATGTGGTTTAATCATGCGGTTGCGGTCAGTTATGATGAAAATGGAGAACCGGAACTATTTTTTGATCCTACAGATGAAAACACGAAAGAATTCTTTCCCAAATATCTTGAGGATTGTACTTATATAATTGCCTCAGAGCAGGGAGCATCTCTCAAGGTGGTGCCGATTTCTTCGGCATCAGAAAATAAAGTTAAAATTCAAATTACCGTTGATCTAGATGAATTTAATGATGCCTCCTGTTCATTAAAAATCAATTATACCGGATTAACTGATGGCTATATGAGAAGCTGGTTAATGACAATGAATCCCCAGAAGAAACAGGAAATGATAGAAGGACTTATCTCGAAGATACATCCTTTCGCCAATCTAATAGATTTTACGATTTCCGATCCTGATAATAAGGATAAATATATAAGTTTATCTATAGCTTTCGAGGTAAAGAACTATGTTTCAGTAAGCAAAGATTTAAGGTTTATCAGGCTGGAAACTTCCCGGCTATCAATCTTCCCCTATTATAATTATCATCTTAATGCTTTCAATTTATCAGAGCGGAAATATCCATTTAAACTTGAGAACACCTACAGCCTGGATGTATCGGAAACAATCAGATTTCCAGAAGATATTTCAGAGTTATCTATTCCAAAGTTAAAAGAATTAAATAATAAGGGATTTATCTTCAATTTTGAGCATGAAAGACCTGACAATCGGACTATTTCATTAAGCACGAATTTCTCAATAAATGCAATTCATTTCAAGAATGATGATTTTTCTGAACTTAAAAATGAAATTGCCAAGCTTGCTGGTTATGATAAACTCTATCTGATCATAAAAAATTAGGAGAATACTGATGAAAAAAATTATAATTACATTTGCCTTGATTATCCACATTGCCCTGATTTTTTCCTTTGCGGATTATAGTGAGTACCTCGATAAAGAAACCGGTATTGATGATTATCCTAATGCTTCTGCAATAAATATTTATACTGAAGTAAATCTATCTGTTAATGAAGATTATTCTTATGAATACAGCGTTTTCTTTATAAAAAAAATACTTACTTATAATGGAAAAAAACGCTATTCTGACGTGAAGTTTGAATATTGTGCAGATTACGAGGAAATCGAGTTTGGCGATTGCTGTACGATAAATTCCGAAGGAATGAGAATAGAAATTCCGGAAGAAGCGTTTCATAATTCCGAGGTGTATTGGACGCTTTTATCACCCGAATATATTAATTTATGGGAAAAAATTATCAATTTCCCTGAAATTGAGCCGGGCAGTTACATTGTAGTGAATTATACAGAAAAAAATAATCGAAAAGATTTTGTGTCCGATATTGAGCACATGATGGAAGAGAATCCTTATTTAAAGAAGAAATTCACCGTGACATATCCGGAAAAGATCAGGATGTATATCACTCCTTTGCAAGAATTAGATAATCTCAAAATTGAAGAAACTATAGAGAATGGGATAATAAAAAAGACATTTACTATAAATAATGCCAAGCTGATTTTTTCAGAATACAATAGCCCTGATTATGTTTATACAGGATGCCCTATTGCCTACAGTAGCGAAAAAAACTGGATAGATCTAGGGAATAAGATTTTTAAAGAATTCAATTCCGGCATCGAGATTACTGAAATGATAGCAAAAAAGTCACAGGAAATTATAGCGAATGCTACTAATGAAAGGGAAAAAGTTTTTGCTATTTATGATTACCTGGCAAGAAATTATACTGTAAAAAACTCTTTTTTTAATACTCAAGAATTCAAACCAGAAAATTTGGAAAAAGTGCTGAAAAGAAGGTATGGCTCACAGCGTGATATAGTGGCATTGTTTCTGGGATTAGCAAAAGCTGCAGAAATAAAGGATTGCTATCCAGTATTGCAACTTGATTCGAATTTGAGATTTAACAATATTCAAAACAAATATACTGTTATGAATTATGAGAGCCAGATTTGTGTTTGGTGGAATGATACAATGCTGTTGCCTGGTAATGATTCAGCACCGTTTGGTTATGCCGGGGTAAATAATTGTAATATTATTATTGGTGAAGAGAAACCAGTCTTCAAAGAATACGCGTATGATTCCTCTAAACATATAAATAAGAAAGTTGTTTGTAAGGCATTTTCTGATAATGAATTTCTGGTTGATTATTCGATCATCTATACCGGCTCAAATGATCTCGAATACAGGTCTCAATTTAGAGATGAAAGCGAAGAAAACACAAAAATATGGTTTAGTTATTTACAAGATGATAAGTCTGCAACTTTATTTGCTGGTCCCGAATTTATTAATCTGGAAGATTTGGATAAGAATTTAGAATTGAGATATACAACAACTCAAAAAGGATTTCTTACGAACCAAGATCATTATACCTATTTATCTTTACCCTTAGAAATAATATCGCTTAGAGTAGGAGCTCAGGAAAGAGTGTTACCATATCAAATTTATAGAGCATTTTCCTGCGAAGAAGAATTTATCATCGAGAATATTCCAGCAAATCTGCATGTGATAAAACCGGATAAAGGCACAAAAGAATCTTTTATGATTGGCAAATTGAAGATTAAATATTCAATTGATATTGAGCATGATAAGGATAAGATTATCTTCAGAAGAATTGTTCATATCCCGGAAGGAATAGTACCGGTTGAGAATTACCAGGAATTCAGAGATTTTGTTAATAATCTTAACAATCCAACAAATAGCGTCATTTTTATGGAAAAGAGAAATTAATTTCAATATTTGCTTTCCTTTAATGAACTACCCCGGGGCAAGCCCCGAGGTATCATAAGGAAAGTGTGTGAATGAAAACCCAGGTTTTCAAACTTTCCTATTTACCCCGACGCAGAGCGTCGAGGAATTCTTTTGATTAATAACCAGCCGCTGGAGTTTTCCAGCGGCTGGTTTTTTTTTATTCAGTTATGGATCAGAATTAATCCATACTTGATTTAGTTTTAAGATCACTGGAAATTACTCTCCAGTTTACGCGTTCTGGTTCACAGGGGAAGTGATCTATGGCTCCCACGGTAAATTGCAGGATAAGAGACGCATCAAATGCTTCCACGCTATTATTGGCATCAACATCGCTCAGATATAGTCTCCAGTCTTCCCAGGGTCGCGGATCAATTTCCGGTAAGGGATCATAACCGACAAAATACTGCAGTATCAAAGCAGAATCATAAGCTCCAACATCTCCACTTTCATTGACATCCCCAAAAGAGACTTCTCCATCATACCAGCATACGGCAATATTTGAGGGTAAAGTTTCTCCGCTTTCAGAATAGTAAGCCGTAACATAATAGTAATATTGTCCTGGTAAATAAGGCTGATGGAGGTAGCTCAATTCCTCAGAAGTTCCGGCTAATTCAAAATTTCCGTCATTTAACCGGGTATAGATATTGTAATATTCGATATCACGCGTATCCCGCACCGTGCGGCTGATGCTGTTATCGCTCAATTGCCAGTTCAATAAAACACCATCATCCTGGGCAACTGCTGTCAAATCTTCCGGTGAAGGGATATATCCCAAAACGATGTTCTGCTGAGTGCTCTGAACTTCCACAACCACCAGGTTATTCACCACAAAGTCATCATACCCCTCCAGAGAAGCTGTTAAAGTATATGTTCCCGGCTCAATTATCACACTGTAATTACCAAAATTATTGGGGTGTACAGTTTGACCTCCCACATTGATTGTGACATCTTCTACATTGCCAGGTCCCCCAATAACAACATCACCCTGGATATAACCAAGCGGTTCCATGTTAATGCCTTCCAAAAAGACATCATCTAAATACCAGTAATTAATATTATAGGAGTTGCCGGAAAAAGTGAAGGCAAAGTAAAATGTGGGTGAACCTACATCAGAATTATTGATATTTACATAACTTGTTGTAGCATTCTGGTTCTGGGGGGGCCAGCTTCCAGCCGTCTGCCAGTTAGAGGCATTTGAAGAAGTCTCCAATAATAGACCGTATGTTCCGCTGAAGTGATTAACATACTGACGGAAAGAGACATTCAGTTCGCTGGAGCCTGAAGTTGAAAAAGGACCGCAAACCAGTCTTTGGCTTCCGGTAATA
The DNA here is from genome assembly GCA_964485055.1 of uncultured Candidatus Cloacimonadota bacterium. Classification (GTDB taxonomy): domain Bacteria; phylum Cloacimonadota; class Cloacimonadia; order Cloacimonadales; family TCS61; genus Stygibacter. The sequence continues at coordinate 5,569 of CAZAHZ010000064.1, read as the reverse complement.
GAGGGACTCCAGTTAAATTTTGCTTCCGGCGAAGAGCCTCCGGCATAACTTGAACTACTGCTCACCCAGTTTTGTCCAGCAATGAACCAGCCAGTTGGCGGGAAAGTACCTGCGAAATCTTCGTCAATCAAGACAGGAGCCTGGCTCACAACGAATGAAAAACTTCCATTGGCAGAATAATTCTGTCCTGCATCAAGGGACCAGTTTATGGTCGCCACATGTCCTGCAGGAGAATTACCTGCTACTGCAAATTCATAAATACCCGTTACAATTGTCTGTCCTGGGATATTACCCGGAATAGCCAGATTTTCATTTATCGTCAGATAGGCATCAGATGTAGTTAAAGTAATTTCTGCATCATAAACCGGTGCACCGCCATTATTGACAAAGTTTACCAGAATATCGGATGTCTCTCCTGGATCGAGAATATTATCTACACCGTCATTGACCATATAATCAAGGAAAGTGAGAGCCGGTGCATAAAGCCTAATTTCTGTGAACATCATCCAGGAGCCTTCATTGCAGGTTATGGAAGCTGAAATCGGAACCAGGTGACCATCAGGTGCGTTATTATCTACGATCAGGAAAAAAGGCTGATTATTTGCTGCCGTGTTTCCATTCTCGATATCAGGATAAACACTGGAGGAAGTCATCAGCGTGATCCAGGGATCACTGGTTGTCAGTGAGACATTAACGTTGTGGGCTATATCTGAGCCAAGATTATTGACCATCATATCAAAATAGACATTTTCGCCATAATCTGCGTTGCCATTACCATTTTCGTCGTCAAGTTCCAGACCTCCTATGGTTAAAAAAGGACCGTCAGGAGGAATGGGCAAAGTTGTAAAGAGGATAGCAGACTGATTAGTAATTGTTCTGGCAGCAGTGGGATAGGAATTATTAAATGAATATTCCAGCCCAATGAGACCAGTCTCGTCTTCCAGACCAATTGTACAATATTGACCATGATCAGCACGATAGTAGCCGCTATTTACATTATTGAAAACCTTATATTGAATCTTGATCTTGCTGTCCATTGTACTTGTGGGATAATAATTGGCGTCATAAAGTATGATCTGGAATGTTTCTTCGGAGTTATTCACCTCATTCTGGAAGTGATCCCATTCAATAACATAATAATGCATCCCGCTATCATAGTAAGTGTACATGTGCCCTGCGCCACCATTATGAAGATCATCCCAGAATGCTGCAATAATTGGAGAAGGACCATGAGCATCGGGTACATGCCAGTTCATGTGTGATCTGATCTGAGTTCCTCCGGGGGAAATCCAGCCTGCAGTACCAGCCGTGAACATCGTATAATGTTCCCCATAGAAATTAAATGTAAAACCCGCCGGTAGATTAATATCCTCGATATCGCAATCATCTCCAGATGTATTAATATTGACCAATGTTCCTGAACCGCCACTGCCAGGATTAATCTCAATCCAGTCATAAGTTGGGCATTCATAATAGCCATCATCACCATCATCGTAGCATAGATAGCCATAGGCATCAGGACCCAATGGATCGTTTATTGTCACAGTTCCTACTTCCAGACTGAATAAAACGGTTTGACTAAATCCTTCAGTATTTGTTAACGATAAAATAAAGGGCACTAAAGTTCCAGGAATAGCCAAACTACTCAAGGATATCTCAAAATGATCCGTAGTATTTGTGCCGGAATCACCGGGCAGAATACTGTAATAACTGCCTGATTCATTTTCAACAGAAATAAATGGGTCATTACTGGAAAGAACTGCTGTTAAATTTCCGGAAGCAACTTCACCCAGATTATCAAGTTCAACTGTCAACTCTCCTGTTTCTCCCGGATCAAGAATACCACTTACTCCGATTAGATCATAATCGCTGTAGGAAAGACAGGGAGCCTGAACCGGCAAATCAATGATACCATAGAAAACCTGTGCACCTGCGTTGATCGTGACGTCCAGCCTAATGACAGTACCACCTGTGATGGAAGGATCAATCTCCAGCACAAAGCTGTCTTCCGGTGGAAGCTGAGCTCCTGGTGCAATATCAGGATAACTGGCATTGCCGGTTATTATGCTGACATCAGGATCATGACACTCTATGGAGGCGGTTATATTTGTAGCTGTCTGCGATCCGGAATTATTCACCAGAATATCAAGCTCAATTGTCTCACCATTATTAATTAAAGAATTATTATTACCGGCAGAACTACCGTTGTTATCATCATCAACTGTATAATCACGGGGATTTAGCTGAATATTCTGTGCTGCAATGGTAAATTCATCCTGGAATGATAGACAATCATGTGCTGTGACTGTTAAAGTAACTATGCCACTTTCATTGTTTTCCAGCGGTAACCAGATTAGTCCCTCTTCATCAGTGTATCCGGTGGCAAAAATATCATCATTACCCTTAAGGATTGTAACCCAGGCATTTTCTATTCCCTGACCTGCCATATCTGTAACTAAAACAGGAATATTTAATGCCCCTAATCCGACAGTTGCAGGATATGCTACATTAATTTCTTCAGGTAATCCTGTATAAAGAGTCACACTGGGATCACCCATCAGACTATTCCAGTGAGAGAAAGTATTAACATAATTGCTGGGATTCTGGGGGTAATTAACAAAAAGATTATATTTACCGTTCACCAGAGCACCGCCAGTTGTAAATATATCCAGATTGAATATTCCTTCATACATTCCGGCTGTAACGCAATTATTAAAGCAGGTATGAGTTCCCGAAGTTGCTGTACCTACGGCAGCAATTGCGCCCTTGGGATTGGTGGAAGAGCCGGCTCTGGCAAAAACCTCACTTCGGCAGGTTCCGGTAAAACCTCCTGTTCCACAGGTAAGGATTGTGGCAAAAGGCAGCATCCAGCCATTAGACAGGTTATTAATATTTCCGGTATCAAATCCGCTCATTCCAAGCCAGCCTCGATAGCAGAAATATAGTGTCCCGGCATTAAGTGCCCCACTCATCAGGGATGCAAAACTGCCACCGAAGATTTCATTATATTCAAAATCAGGATTATTCGCCTGAGATACTTCCTGCACGTATCGGCAGGTTGAAATTGTGGAAGGTCCGGAAGAACTTGCATCACCTACCAGTGTGATTGTTTCATACCAGTCAGTATTCGCCACATAAGGTACTTTTTCATAATTTATTGCTTTGGCAATCAAAGTCTGTAATTCTGGGATCGTTCCGTACGGCAGGCGACCCACAAATGCATCTGCCAGAACATCTCCTCCTGCCAGTTGACTATAGGGTTGATCTCCTTCTCCGTTGTAACCTGACCAGGTTTCTGTCCAGGTGGGTATGTTGTAACTGCCTCCGGCATCACCCACCAGCACAATATATTCAGGAGGATTTGCCCAGGTGTTATAAGCATTTTGTATATAGTTCTTAATCTGTGTATTACTGTAACCAGTCTGTGATGTGCTGGCAACGTGTACTTCAAAGCCTCGCTCATGTTTCCAGTCAGTGAGATATGCCAAATTGGTGCTTACCTGTGTATTGTTCGGATAAACAAAAAGAATGCAGGGTTGCTGAAAATCTTCTCTGGACTCGGTCATCTCGTAATTGATTATATGGCTCTTATAAAAAGGCTCAAAAGCCCTGGATATTGTATTGCGTTCAGATAATTCATTTATACCTGTTTCTTCCGTCATGCTTATCTGCAAGTTAAATTCTGTGATGATGGTCAACTCTCGGCTGACTGGATCATATTGAAAAGGACAGACAGTTACAGGAACCAACCGCATCTCACGCATAACTGCCGGTTCTCCCAGAAGCACTTCTGTTTCCGGGAAAATGCTGCCGCTATTATAATATTCATTATCAATAGTAAAAATATCACGTAGTGGTTCACTTTCCAGTTGCAGCTCCTGGCGTGGATAGACCATAATATCAGAGATACTGGTGCTGCTCAGCGCTTCATAACTGATCTGGGGATTACCTTGCCCGGATATTGCCACCAAAGTGGTAAATACCGGCAGATCTGGTTTCCCGATTTGTAAAAGGTCTCCTTCCTGGGGATGATTTATCTCTGAATACTCATTTCCTTCTTTTTCTAAAATCTCGATTTCATAACCATCCAGTTTGAATTCCAGCTCCGTAACATTACGGTCGGAAGTCTGGCAACTGAACAGCTCTCCATTTCTTTCCTGGATACTTACCCAACTTGCCTGTAAGTTCCAGATCATTAAAATCATTACGGCTAAAATTAACGATTTCTTCACAAATCCTCCATGTGAATCTTAAATTTTTTTTATTCCTATTTTATTAATAACATTTTGCGGATAGCAGAATAATCAGCGATTTCGCAACGGCAGAAATATACTCCACTTGCCTGCCCTGAGGCATCCCAAACCAGCAGGTGTCTGCCGGCATCATATTTGTCATCTGTCAGTTTCTTCACCAGTTGACCTTTGATGTTATAGATATATATTCTGACTTGAGTATTATCCTGACTGACGCTAAATGCCAGGGTAGTTTCTGGATTAAAGGGGTTAGGATAATTTCCCTGCAGGTCATTGGCAAAGATAATCTCATTCTCATCTCCATTCACGGCACTGAAATCAAAGGCATATTCTTCCCAGTCAGCAGTATTGATCTGCATCTGGAAAGTCTCAATTTCTGCCAGTTCGTTTATCTCCACCGGAATTCTGATTATCACTTCATCCTCGGTCAGAGTATAAGCACTGCAGCAGGAAAGCATCCAGACTTCTTCATCATTCCAGGCAAGCATCGCATTCTCAGTTTCCATCAGTTCCGGCTCTCCCAGACTGACATTTTCCAACTCGGTAGCGGACATGGTTAAAGCCCATACATTACCTTCAGTGATTAGTTGCAGATAGTAACTGCCATTATCACTTACGCATTCCATTCTTATTCCCGCCTCAGGCACATTTACTGGTTCACCGTTTTGAGCCGGGAATTCGTCAATAATACCCACTACAAACTGCAGTATCAAAGAGCCGTCATAAGCTTCAATTGTATTATTGTTATCCACATCGGCAATTTCCAGACGTTCTTCTTCCCACGGCACGGGATCAAGCTCCGGTAAGGGATCCAGTCCCACAATATACTGCAGCACGCAGGAAGCGTCGTAGGCATCAACGATCTGTGAACTATCTACATCGCCATAGATAATTCCCATGCCAATTGTCAGAGTCACCGGTATAATAACCATTTCCTGCAACGGATCATTACTGTGAAAGATCAATTCGCAAACATACTGTCCGGGATCGAGTTCCTCTGTGTAAGCTGTCAATTGCAGATTTTGCTCATCATTCATCAATATTTCACCACTTGTGGCAGAAATATCAAGCCAGTTAACGATCTTGCGGATTTCAATTGCTAAACCTTCTTCCAGATAATCATTATTACGCATAATCTGCAGCGCATCATCTCCCTCGGCATTCTGTATTCCTATTGTGCAGCTATCCAGATCACCTGAGAGGTTGTTATATTGCAGTTTTATCTCTCCGGTCTCCCAGATTATCATTTCAAATTCATAAGTGCCGTTAAAATTTCCCGGATAATGGATCACGCCATTGAACATCACCACCAGATA
>CAZAHZ010000063.1:0-13664 GCA_964485055.1 uncultured Candidatus Cloacimonadota bacterium | reverse complement strand
CCTGAAAAGTTCTAAATAAGAACCTGGTTTTTCTGGTGCTATTAATATCGCCTTCTTTAATAGCTCTCTTGCCTCATCTGTTTTCCCAATCTACTCACACACTATACCATAACTACGATAATATTCAGGATTTTCAATAGAAAATATCTCTCCCTGATGAAAATCCCAATATGCTTTTAATATGTTCTTCTGTGCCAGCCAAGCCATCCCTCGCAAATAGCAGATATCCCCACTGATACCTGCTATATTCTGGGCTTGGGTACAACTCGAAACTGCCATTTTAAAATCTTTTTTATTAAAATACAATTCTGCCAGTAAAATGTATGGTACGGGTGATTTTATATTGTACTCCGTCACTTTTCTGGCTATTTCAATCGCTTCATCTATCTGCCTGGTTCTGGCTAATGCCACTGCTTTATTATACAATAGCTCAGGGCTTTCCTTCTGAAGGCGATTATAATAGCTTAGTGCAATTTGATATTCCTGTAAACTAAGAAAACTATTAGCGATAATATTGATCAATTCCTCGTTATCGGAATGAAGAAGTGCGTTTTGACAGATATTGATTGCTCTTCGATAGTACTTTTTACCAAAATAAATATCTGCCAGCTCGATAGCTAATTCTACAGATTCTGGATACTTATGGAGGTTATCCTGCAATGACTTCTCTGCCTGAAGCCAGTTTCTATTTCGGTCATACCAGACCTTTACAAGTATCCTCTTTATTTCTTCCATAATAATATAATTAATGAATTCATGTTATTGTCAAATTATTTATTAACAATGTTATCTTTTTTTTCATTGGTCTGTGTTGATTTTCATTAGAAATTTATCTATTATGTTTCATATTGCTGAAATAATCATATTTTCTATTTTATCTAGGAGTGGGCTAATCTCTTTTGAATTATTAATCAACTCCCTGATTCTCGCTGATCCCTGATAGCCTTTTGTATAAGCGGATAAATGAGTCCGCATCTCTTTCAGGGCTACAGTTTCACCTTTTTCATTTATAACCTGAATATAATGTTCTTTGATAGTTGACATTATCTCATTAGGAGAAGGTGTCCAAATTTCATCTTTCTCCAAAAATACTTTGATCTGCCTGAATATCCAGGGTTTGCCGATACTTCCCCGACCTACCATTATTCCGTCACAACCAGTCAGTTCCACCAGTTTTCTGGCATCCTGAGGCGTTAAAACATCCCCATTTCCAATTACCGGGATTCCCACACTTTCTTTCACTTCTTTTATTATTGACCAGTCGCTGCTGCCTCCAAACATTTGTGACTTTGTTCGCGGATGAATAATTATCAGGTCAGCCCCCGCGTCTGCAATCCTTCGGGCAAAATCCGGCGCATTAATATTCTTTGCATCCCAACCAGCACGAATTTTAACTGTTAGCGGTAATTTATATTCCTGGCAAATTTCTTTTACTGCTTTGATTATCTCAATTGCGCTTTTTAAATCAAGCATTAGCGCACTACCCGCTCCCCGCTTAACAACTTTACGGACTGGGCATCCCATGTTAATATCAATAAAATCAGGTGCTTGATCTGCTGCTATCTTTGCACCCTCTCTCATGACCTTCGGGTCCGAACCAAATATCTGGATTCCCGCCGGATGTTGTTTTTCTGTAAATCTCGCATAAGAAATTGTCTTGTTAAAAGAATACTTCAGCCCATCAGCACTGACCATTTCACTAACCACAACATCAGCTCCCCATTGCTTACAGATCGTCCTGAAGGATGTATCTGTCAAGCCCGCTAATGGGGCTAACCAGAGTAATCCTTTATCTTTTAATATATCCATCGGATATTATATAATAGATTGCTATTCCGGCAGCTACTGCTGCATTAAGAGATTCCATTCTGTTATACATGGGTATCCTGAGCTTAATGTCCGCTGCTCTTATAATCTGGTCATCAACGCCATTCGCTTCTGAACCTATCACTAAAATGCAGGGTTTTTTTATCTCTTTTATTTCACTAATGTTTTTTGAATTCTCCAGAACAGTCACAATTATTGCTGCATTCTGGTTTAATAACCATTCATAATCCCGTTCGGCTATCGGATATGTCACTACTGCTCCCATTGAGGCTCGAACTACTTTAGGATTAAATATTTCGCAACATCCTGGTGAAGTTATTATTCCATCCACTCCCAATCCCATAGCTGTCCGGAAGATCGTTCCCAGATTACCAGGATCGGAGATGTTATCGAGATATAATAGAAAATCTGTTTTTTCAATTGGCTGCCTTATTGGCTCGATCAGACCAATAACCTGCTGGGAAGTGCTGGTCTGCGATAATTTCTCCAGTTGCCAGTTTTCACAAAGCGTAATAAGCTTGGGCGAAAGATTTTGTAAATCCCCTGCCTTCTCCTGATTACAAAATATTTCTTCTATCACTACCCCGTTTCGATGCAATTGATCCAGTAATCTACGACCTTCCACCAGTATCAATCCCTGTTCCGATCTGTATTTCTTATTATGTAACTTTATCAGTTCCTTGAGCCGGTTTTTACTGATTACAGGCATAATCTACCCGTGAGAAGTGAGAGGTGAATGTGAATATATCAGACCAGGATGGTCTGGTTACGCATGGTAACCAGACCATCCTGGTCTGGATTAATAAATCCTTAAAATCAATTATAGATAATCGTGCTATTCGTAATTGCGTCTTGTTCTTACATTCAAAATTCATAATTTAAAATTCAACATTAACTTTACCCACTGCCCCCATTGAGGCTCGAACCGCTTTGGGATTAAATATATCGCAACATCCTGGCGAAGTGATGATGCCATCCACTCCCAATCCCATTGCTGTCCGGAATATCGTTCCCAGATTACCAGGATCGGAGATGTTATCGAGATATAATAGAAAATCTGTTTTTTCAATTGGCTGCCTTATTGGCTCGATCAGACCAATAACCTGCTGGGAAGTGCTGGTCTGCGATAATTTCTCCAGTTGCCAGTTTTCACAAAGCGTAATAAGCTTGGGCGAAAGATTTTGTAAATCCCCTGCCTTCTCCTGATTACAAAATATTTCTTCTATCACTACCCCGTTTCGATGCAATTGATCCAGTAATCTACGACCTTCCACCAGTATCAATCCCTGTTCCGATCTGTATTTCTTATTATGTAACTTTATCAGTTCCTTGAGCCGGTTTTTACTGATTACAGGCATAATCTACCCGTGAGAAGTGAGAGGTGAATGTGAATATATCAGACCAGGATGGTCTGGTTACGCATGGTAACCAGACCATCCTGGTCTGGATTAATAAATCCTTAAAATCAATTATAGATAATCGTGCTATTCGTAATTGCGTCTTGTTCTTACATTCAAAATTCATAATTTAAAATTCAACATTAACTTTACCCACTTCTCGCATGCTGGAAAAGAATATTATACATGACGCGGAAAAAATACTCAATATCCGTCATTATGGGAGATTTCAGATATTTGTTGATATATTTACTTTCTGATTCCATGATCTCTTTGAATGTATGAGGCATATCAACATAAAAGGGCGGGATTAATCCCGGTTTTACCCTTTTCCGTAATTCTTGAACTGCTTCCGGATAAAGACTAAAATAATGAGGTGATATGGCTCGCACACCCACAAGCTTGATATCTCCTCGTAATAAATTTATGATCTGCGGTAGTTCATCTATCCAAAGCCTTCGTAACGTATTGCCCAGGGGCACTATCCTGAAATCATTATTGATCTTCCCCCCCTTCCTCAATTTGTTCTTTAAAAATATGAATTCCTGAAGAAATTCCGCATAAGGAAACATGGTCCGAAACTTATAAATATATATCGTTTTACCTGATTTTCCTACTCGTTTCATTTTGATCAATGGTCCATAGATTGGGTCTTCCCGGAAAGGGATATCACTAAATTTTTGAGCCACAAAATAAAACAGGTTATCTTTTTCAAGTACATCTACTATATCAAATCCGCTATACGCAATCCTCCCCAGAATTTCACTCTGTGAAAATGGTTTATGGGCTTCCTGGAATATGGCATAATAAATCTCCCTGATTATAGGTATCCTTTGAACAAAACGCCGAAATATATAATCTGTTATTGTTGCTATAGTCGCCAGAAAAAGAGGATAAGTCTTGTAATATCTCAGATGCCTTTTACGATAATCTTCCCCACAGGAAACAAAAAAACCACCAACTTTCAAATTCATGTTTACCTGTCTCAGATATTCATTGATCCTGCTCCAGCCGTTTACTTCATGGAGGTTAACAAACAATAACTGCGATTCTGGATCAGTATGCTTTATATTATAAAGATGATGTGTATGCATTGCTGATGTCTTATTTGCTGGTATTCTCTCTATTTGAGTATTTTGTTTGGTAAATTCAAAAAGTGTCATTTCTTCTTTGAGATATACTTTTTTCAACCGCTGCATCACGGATTCAGCAGTAATCTCCGGCAGCTGAATGGTCTTCTTTACTACAAATTCAGCACTCTCATCATATTCCCTGGGCGGAGCTGTTAAATATGTTGAGACATCCTTGTCACGTAAAAGTTTCCGGGTATAATACCAGAATGCAAAAAGTATCGTCTCTCCAAGAAATGATAAACCAATAGTACCAAAAACTATCAGCCGTGAAAAAAAGAAATAATTAAAGACATATAATAATACAAGGATTATTGATACGGCAATCACATCTGATCGAAATATCTGCAGCCAGTTATCTAAGAATTTTTTCTTGAAATCAAAGTTATATTTGCCACTTATTATTGAAGTAAATAACCAGATAAGACCAAATCCTGTAAATGGTCGCCAGTATTTAGGGAGATATACCCGCACTGTCGCCGATTTGGGCCACACTGATATCAAAAAGGCTGCCCCAATTACCAGTATATTTAAAAATAAGGCAACCTTCCGCTTAGTTATTAATTTCATTCTACGGTCTTAAGGAAATTTATTATTTCCTCCTGAGATACAGGATGAGTTCCCATCTTTGATACTTTAATACCTGCCGCACAATTGGCTATTTCTGCTGATTCCACCAGTGTCGCACCTGAGCTTAACGACAATGTGAGAGCAGCCACAACCGTATCTCCTGCTCCAGATACATCATATACCTCTCTGGCTCGCGTCGGGATTTTATGCATTCCATTTTCCATGCTAAATACTGCCATCCCCTCTTCTCCCAGCGTGATCACTACTTGACATCCCAGTTCTTTCATTAATTTCACACCACATTGCCTTAACGATTCTTCGTCTGTGATCTCAATCCCTGTCATCTCCTGAGCTTCTTTCTTATTAGGTGTTATCAGATAGCAATTTTTATAATATTCCTTGTGTTTTGGTTTGGGATCTACTATTACTCTTATATTTTTATCGGCTGCCCATTGGATAATTCCCTGAAGAAATTTCGGGGTCATACTACCTTTAGCATAGTCAGATATTATTAAATACCTGGATTCAATCTTCTTTATGACTTCCTCCAGAAACTCAGTATCATATCGTTCTTCCAGATAAGCTGCATCCTCATAATCTATTCGCAATAAATTCTGATTATGACCGATTATTCTTACTTTGCGAATAGTAGCTTTCTCAGGTATCCTTTTTATCAAATCTGCTGATATCTTGTAATAAGCTAATTGACGGAGTAATTCTTCACCGTCCGCATCATTTCCAATAACGCCACCCAGAATACTCTTCGCCTGCATTTTAACCAGATTTAAAGCTACATTGGCTGCCCCGCCAGGTACACTATATTCTCGCGTAACATTTACTATCGGCACCGGTGCTTCGGGAGATATACGCTCCACTTTGCCAAAAATATAACGGTCAAGCATCAAATCACCTATCACAGTGATCTCCTGCCGACAAAATTGCTCTAAAATCACATATATTCTCTGCATATCAAAATTTTTCATAATATAAATTTTTCAAGCCCGATTGTTTTGTCAATAATCTTTATTGCTGGTGACTGGGGCAGCTTCGCTGCAGTGACTGGTGACTGGTAACTGGTGACTGGTGATTTATCATCCTTTTTTACTAAGTACTTGATCAGACCTTGAATCATTTTTCCGATTCTTGCTAATTCCTTTTGATAATAATCTGATTTATTCTTATCTATGAATCCAAGTTCATAACTGATTATAATCTGAGTTTCAAGTTCAGTTAATGAACCAAAAGATATATAAAGAAATCGAACATAGTCCTTATTTGAATTACGGGCTGAACCTTCTTGCCCTGTGTAATTAGTTTTATTGCTGAGTATCATTTTTTAATCTATTCTTCAAGTAACGATGACCATAAGAAGTTTTCAAATACTTTTCTCTATGGATAGCATCATGTATATTCCTACTAGCTTCGTAGTAGATCAATTCGAAAGGTACTCTATTCTTTGTAGAATTAACCAATCCTTTATTATGCCGATTAATTCTCTCCTCTAAATCTTTTGTAAAACCAATATACATATTACCGTCTTTCATACTTTTCAGCACATATACAAAATACATTATATTACACGGGGCAGGCAATATTAGATGGCACTGAAACAGCACATCGCCTGATCTGTGAAACCAAACAATACAACTCGTCCTTCGGAAATGATTTTGTTAAAAGATAAATTTCTTTAACCAGCTTTACACTATCTTTCCAAACATCTAAATCTTTGTGTAGCATAAACTCCTCCTTTATTCGGTATTACAAATCACCAATCACAAGTCACGGCTGCGAAGCAACTCAGTCACCAGTCACTGCAGCGAAGCTGCCCCCAGTCACCTTAAAAGAGTTATTTTCTTTATAAACCGATCCTTTTCTCCAGTCAATGTTATCAGATAATTTCCTGTTCCCGTTCCTTTTCCGTTCCTGTTTTCTCCATCCCAGTTGAAAAATAATTCCTCATCTTTTTCCAGATACTTATCTATAAAGATTTCCTGTACTATTTGACCTTTAATATTATATATCACTAAATTATATTCTCCGGAAATGGGAACGCATAAGGCAATTCTCGTGGAGGGATTAAAAGGATTTGGATAACAACCGATACCATGAGATATGGGCACTGGAGGTGCTTCCTGTTCTTCTATCTCAGGTACTGCAACCGAGACAGGACCATATTGCTCGCTGGCTCCCAATAAAGAAATACTCTCCAGCCAGTAATAACATACTTCACCCGCATTATTTTCATAAGGATCAATAAAACTGTATTGATGAGCATCTGTGCAGGTTCCAAAACCGGGGATTAATTCCTGGTTTATCTGAAACTGCTCATTTTGAGCACCTCCACGATATACATTCCAGCCACAGTTATTTACCTCACTTGCTGTTATCCAGCTCAAACTGCACGCTTCTCCTGTCCAGTTTCCCGTAAATGAAGATAATGTAACTGGAAGTGGGGCTGAATTGATCGCTCCTATTGAATAATAACCCAATGGATTATCCAAAGCTGTTCCGCTGAAGGTTATTATCGCTTCTTCCTCAATAGATATGCTGATATCTCCACCAGCAACTGAAAAATCCCCGCTTTCTTCTGATTTATATAGTAAACGGTAATTATCCGCTAAGCCTAAGGTTAGGGACTGTCCTTGTATAGCAGCAATATCAAATCCTAATTCCAGTTCTGTCACTTCACCTTCACTTTTGAGATACCATACCCTGGCAAGCCTGTTGTCAATCATACCCGGCTCATACCCCTCTTCTGAAATCCCCGTCAACCCATTATGACCAGCCATCAAATTTCCCTCAAGGCTAATCTGTCCCCCTTCAATCAGCAAACCTCCACTATAAGCCATCGGATGCGAAGACCAGATAGATATTGGGGAACTCTCATAACCCTCATCCAGATTTATGGGATATTGCAGATCGCACACCGTTCGCTCAATGTCAGATATACTATACAGATAATTATATTCAACTACCAGCATCGGTGACCAGTCACTTGTTACAGTGATTTTGTCATTTGTATTATTACTTATCAGCCTGGACTGGAAATAATCGTCATCTATAATAGACACATATCTGCCTGCATGTATATTGGTTACCCATGATTTAAGATCATCTTTTATCCAGTTATTACTGATGTATGTTGTGGTTCCTGCATCCACACCTTCCAGATACGCCAATAAATTATCTGTCCTGTCAAATAAGATGCCGCCATCCAGACGATTACATTCAAACCAGGCAGATAGATCAGCATGATCCTGATAATTTGAATAAATGATCTCACTGATCTCTTCTTCACTGATAGCCCCATCATATAATTGTATTTCATCAATCTTGCCCATAAAATAGTCAGTTCCACTTTTCCCGAAATATAATGGCTCCGAATTTACTGATACTGCCGAAGTTCCATTTATTTCCTGCTCTATCCCATCTAAATATATATAATTCCCGGTAATTGATTTTACCGCTGCGATATGATACCATCTCTCCGTTTCCAGTGCCAAACCGGAAGTAACAAATCCATTAAAATCTATCTGCCCATCTGCATCTATTTTCAGGTAATATCCATCGTTACCTTTACTAAAAAGATATGATGTAGATGATAAATCCTCAGGATAAAACCAGAATGCTATTGTGTAGTAATCCGAGTTCAGCTCCGCAGCATTTTTTATTGTTATAAAATCATTTACACCATCAAGAGAAATATTTTTATTCCACACATTACAGTATATTATGCTTTCATCACTCATTGTGCTGCAATCACCATCAAATCCATTACCTGTCAGGTCTTCCATTGTATCATCAATCTGAAATTCGTTCATGTCGTAATAAAGATATAATCCAGGCTCAGAACCCGTCAATTCTTCGCCATAACTTTCCTGTAATTCATCTGCTCCCATGATATAATTCCATATCCTGAATTCCTCTAAAATACCATGAAAATACCCGCCGGATGTTGACTTCGTCCCGATATAAAAATGATCATTGCTGCCACAACTTGCATCCGTTCCAGATCCGGCTTGCTGAACATTATCCATTATTAACTTTAATTCCCCGGTATTGCTGTTCCAGCTTATCACAATATAATACCATGTCTCTTCGCTAATCGTATTAGTACTGGCGATTTTGTTTGGACCATCGATCGGGCTTTTTAAATATAAGCAGAATTTCTGACTGTAATACATCATGTTGAAATATTCTGTTGTACTATGAGTGATGTCAATTATCCGTGTTGCATTGGGAGTATCTGCCAGAAAATATATCCAGAATTCCATCGTAAATGACCTATTATCAAGATCAGCAAATAAAGAAGGAAATTCACTAGAATTTTCGTCCCCAATAACAACGATCTTGTTGTTACCATCAAATAATAAAGCATTATTACCTGATAATAAAATTATACATAATATAAAAATAATCACCATTACATTTTTTTTCATAACTGCTTTCCTTTCTCACTCTCTTTATATTCCACAACAACATCTTATGTCAAGAAAAAATTATTGGTATAAAACAAAAATCCCCTCAAGCAGATGCTCAAGGGGATTATATATCGTTCTAAGGTAAATCAAATCCAGAGCTGGAAGCTCTGGTTACACTGCTTAACCAGATCACCTTGGTCTGGATTACATTCCAAATCCAGAGCCGGAAACTTTTGTTAGGTATCTAAATTCCTTATTAAATTTGTTTCACAATCAGGTTAAATAATTTCTGAATATTTTACAATCTCTAATGTAAACATATCATAAATGAGATGCACATATTAATAATAAATTTAGATATTTTAATATGGTTAAGTAACAATCTATATAATTTATACTTTATTAAGGCTTAATTAAAGCTTGACTACAAATTAACCGTCTGCGAGATAAGAGAAAAAAAGTGGGAAAGAAGATTATGGATGTAAATAAAATCGTAATAGAAGTATTAAGTGAATATCTGGAAACGCAGGAAATGGATTATCAGATTGGTAGTGATACCGTGATTTATGGGGAAAATGGGATATTAGATTCCATGGGAATTGTCAATCTGATAGTGGATCTGGAAGCCAGGTTCTCAGAAGATGGAATTGAGTTGAATCTTACTTCGGAGAAAGCACTTTCTCTTCGTAATTCTCCCTTTCGTTCCGTTTCTTCGATAGCAGAATTTATCAGGAGTCAGATCTGATGTCCCCAAGAACAATACTTATAACCGGAACTCGCAAGGGTATAGGACGCTACCTGGCAGAATATTATCTGGAAAAGGATTATACTGTGATTGGCTGTTCTCGACAGGAAACTGATCTTAAGCATGTTAGTTATCAGCATTTTATACTGGATGTAGCAGATGAAAAGGCAGTAAAGACCATGTTCGGGTCACTCAGCAAATTACCAGTACGACCGCAATACCTGATAAATAATGCGGGAATTGCTTCGATGAACCATTGTCTTTTAACTCCGATGAGTACAGTCGAGAAGGTATTTCGGACTAATGTATTTGGTACTTTTCTTTTCTGCCGTGAAGCTGCAAAATTAATGAAAAAAGATAATTTTGGCAGAATTGTCAATTTCGCAACCGTTGCCACTCCAATGAACCTGGAAGGGGAGGCAATTTATGCTGCATCCAAAGCAGCCGTGGAATCGTTGACCCGCATCATGGCAAGAGAACTGGCTGAATATAATATAACTGTAAATGGAATAGGACCTACTCCGACAAAAACTGATCTAATCCGCAGTGTTCCGGCAGAGAAAATCAGAAGTCTTCTCGACAGGCAGGCTGTTAAGCGATTTAGTGAATATCGGGATATTTCTAATTGCCTTGATTTCTTTTTTCAGGCAGAAAGCGATTTCATTACTGGTCAGATCATTTTCCTGGGTGGGATTAATTGATGCTGGAAATCCTGAAAAATCGGCTGATATCAAATAAAGAAAAGATTTTCCTGATCACACCTTGCGGAGAATATACTTTTCATGATTTATTATTACAAATTGAAAAATGGCATGGAATACTAAGAGCTGTACAATCCGGAAGTATAGTAGTTCATAGCGGTGGTTTTGATCTGAATAATATAAGCCTGCTGATCGCTTTGGCAGAAAAGAATTGCATTGCAGTACCTGTAAGTTCGAGTGATCTATCAATTTCAGAGATAATAGAGATCACAAAGGCTAATTACTATATTGATAGCATTCTTCCAGTTGAATCCTCTGTAACCTGTATCAATTCCACTATTTCTCCTTTACTTTCCGGTCCTGGTATTATCTTTTTCACCAGTGGCAGCAGTGGTAAACCCAAAGCAGCGTTGCATGACTTCAATCTGCTAATGATGAAATATAATAAAGCACATAAGGCTTATCGAACCTGTTCTGTATTGCTGTTTGATCATTTAGCAGGTTTTGATAATCTTTTTTATGTCCTGTTTGCCGGTGGCTGCCTGATCATCCCGGCAGAATTTAATCCTAACCAGGTATTGAAAGTGATAGCCGAACATCGAGTACAAGTGCTTTCGCTAACTCCCAGCTTTCTTAATTTCATGCTGCTGCAACAGGCAGAACTAAAGATGGGCTTGCAGAATCTGGAAATTATCGTTTTCAGCTCAGAAAAAATGCCGGAGACCACATTAGAAAGACTAAAGAATATCATTCCTGAAAATATCAGATTGATCCAGAAATATGGCAGTACAGAGATGGGAAGTCCATCTTCACGGACTAAACCGGACAATCCCTTGTGGCTGAAATTTGACCCTGACCAGGTGGGATATCAGATAATTGATTCCGTATTATATCTGAAAACCAGTTCATCATTTCAAGGCTATCTGAATTATAAAAACCAGAACAATATTAATGAATGGTATTGTACCGGCGACATGGTAGAGACAGATGGAGAATGGCTGCATATACTGGGCAGGGAATCTGATCAAATCAATGTAGGTGGCAGAAAAGTGCTGCCTCAGGAAGTGGAAGAAGTTCTAATGGGCATGGAAAATGTGATTGATGTCACAGTGATGGGAAAGGATCATCCACTGACTGGAAATGTTGTGAAAGCCGAAATAGTATTGAATACTGATGAGGATAAAAGGTCTTTTACAAATAGAATGCGACAGTTTTGCCGGGATAAACTGGCTGCTTATAAAATTCCGGTTTACCTGGAATTCAAAAAACAGCTTGAACCCGAAAAGCGAATGAAAAAAATGAGAGGAAAAAATGGATAAAAAGAAATTATATATAATTGGAGCGGGAGAATTGGGTAGAGAAGTTGGCAGTTGGCTGACATTGATCCCGGAATCGGAAAGAGATTACAAGATCATGGGTTACCTGGATAATAATAATGCTGCTCTTGATGGCTTTAATTCACCATTTCAGGTTTTAGGAACAGAAATTGGCTTCGAATTTCCTGAAGAATCCTGGGTAACCATTGCTATAAATAATGTACATATTCGAGAGAAAATTTATAATTATCTAATTGGAAAAGTACATTTCTATGATTTTATTCATCCTACAGCAATAATCGGCATTAATGTTGAAATCGGGGAAGGATGCTTGATAATGCCTTATGTTGTAATCACCACAAATATCTCTATAGGTAAATCAGCATTTATAAATATTGGCAGTGTTATAGGTCACGATAGCATTATCGGAGATTTCTGTTCAATGGCTCCTCATACAGATTTGGGTGGACATGTAAAATTAGGTGATCTTGTCACCTTGAGCACCAAAACAACAATAGCCCCACGCCAGAAAATTGGCGATGAGGCATTCATAGGCTCAGGATCAGTAGTACTAAGGAATATCCCAGCAGGAGCTAAAGCAATGGGGAATCCTGCTAAGATTATCAGCTAACTTCTCTATTTTTAGCAACGAACAAAACTAACAAAACGAACTTTTAATCTTAAAGATCTTTATGTATATAAGTATTCTGCTCGTCATATCCGATGCTAATAGATATTCTCTTCTGTTAGTCTTGTTAGTATTGTTCGGTGCTTAACTATCTTAAATTGAGCTTTCTATTTTTTAGCAACGAACAAAACTAACAAAACGAACTTTTAATCTTAAAGATCTTTATGTATATAAGTATTCTGCTCGTCATATCCGATGCTAATAGATATTCTCTTCTGTTAGTCTTGTTAGTATTGTTCGGTGCTTAACTATCTTAAATTGAGCTTTCCATTTTTTAGCAACGAACAAAACTAACAAAACTAACTCTTTTAAAGAAAAACTATATTGCTATTCTTCTCCTCAGTTCGTCTTGTTCGTTTTGTTAGATGCTAAATCAATCTTCTACTCTATTCATCTTGTTCGGTGCTTAACTATCTTAGATTGGGTATTCTTTCAATACTAAAACCAGCTTTGTTGTTTGGGAAATTTATCAGCACTCCCAACTTGAAACCAGTCATAGTCAAATAATTAAGTAACTGTGCTTTATGGAAATCAATGACCTCTTCAACTGCTTTCAGTTCGATTATTATCTTATCAGCGATAACAATATCGGCAATATAATCACCAACGATTTGCCCCTTATATGCAACACTAATTCTTTTCTGGGTTTCAACTTTAAAACCTGCTTGAGATAATTCATAAGCTAAAGCATTCTCATAGACCTTCTCCAAGTAACCATTTCCCAGAATTTTTCTTACTTCAATGCAAGCCTGCTTTATCTTATAAAACTCCTCTTTAAATAATAGATCCATTCATCCTCCTTTTTAAGCAACTAAAAGCCTTTTTCACACTTCATAACTTATTGATAAATAATAAGATAAATCTTCAAA
>CAZAHZ010000062.1:0-13818 GCA_964485055.1 uncultured Candidatus Cloacimonadota bacterium | reverse complement strand
TGTTGATAAAATTCTGTAATTTCGTCTGGGATTGTTTCATAGGAGTTGTTCTTCTCGAGTTATTCTCTTGGTATGCACTTGAAAACAAGATGATAAATACTGGTTACTTTTTTAGTGCTTTAACTGGTTCAAGTCCCCAGACTGAATCCTCCGAAATTGCTTTCAGGATAGTGCCACCACCAGTAAAGAAATAATATTTTCTGTCTTCAAGAGCTTCCCGATAAAGTTCAGGGAGCAAATTAGCAAATTCCTGCAGCGTGTCTCCCCCACCGAATAGTTTGATTGACCGATAATTATCTGAAATAAGGCTATCAAGTGCAATTGTGCCTTTAGTAAAATGCGGAGTCAGTCCCATCACGGCATTAACAAAGAAAGTGCCGGCATCAGCAAATAACTGCTGCATTGTTTCTGACTCAAAGGAAGAACTGTCAATATCCAGAACATAGTTCAGTTCCTGACCTTTTGATAATTTTCTGATATCAAGAATTCTGTATTGTCCATTAAACTTACCTTCAAGAGTATCAGATTCCACGATAAATTGTGGTTCAATAACCTTATTGGGGAATTTACTGGCAAGCTTCACGAATTCGAGGGCGATTTTGCGGTCATCTTCGCTGATGCCGGCAATCTTTACATCATATTTGGCGCAAAGATAGGCATTGTAAATAACGCCACCTAAGATAAGGAAATCAGCGAGATTAAGCAGCGCAGAAAGAGGTTCCATTTTAGTATCGAATTTTGATCCGGCAACAACAGCCACAAAAGGTCTGTGTGGCTTTAACACGGCATCAAGGTGAATAATCTCTTTTTGCATCAGAATACCGGCATAAGCAGGAATAAACTGGGCAGGAACTATAGTAGAAGCATGAGGTTGCCAAGAGCCAAAAGCATCATTAACAAAGATATCTGCAAGATCAGCCATTTCCTTGCCGAGGATATTTCTGGTATCGTCCTTTGCTTCTTCACCTTTGAACCAGCGTGTGTTCGGGAGATAAACTGCCTCAACGTTTTCCTGATTCAATCTGGTATTTATAGCAGCAGGATCAAGGTGAGAAATACCGAATTCGTCATATTCGGGCAGATCAGCTTCCAGAACTTTTATCCCTTTCTTCTGTAGATACTCGACGATAACTTTTACAGAAGTTTTGTCAGAGATGTCAATTTTTCCGGTGGCTTTATCCCGCGGGCGACCGATATGGGTCATTAAAACCAGTTTTGCTCCCTCATCAATGATATGGTTTATGGTCGGTAAAGTGGCATCAATCCTGTATGGATCAATTATTTCTCCATTTTTAACCACATTATGGTCCACCCTCATCAAAACAGTTTTCCCGCTAAGTTCAACGCTTTGAACTTTATTTAATTTATTCATGATCCCTCCTTTTTTAAAATTTACTATCTAATAATATATCTTTGAACCTGAGCCAATCAATATCATCTTTCATAATAACCCCCTCATCTCCACTGAAAAGGACGATAGAGGATTTTTTTCCTGATTTTTTATCATGCAGATAAAAGTCTTCACCACTTCTATCTATGAAATCTCGAGTAATCAGATCTATTTTGAAATAGTCTTCAGGTAATAAAATATTTAGCAGGTTGTTAATGAACTTAAATCTTTCCGATGAGATCAACTTCATCTGATAACTTAACTGAGCAGCTTTATCAATGCCAATAGCAACTGCTCTGCCATGCTCAATTCTGAAATCTGAGGCAGATTCTATCACATGAGCAAAAGTATGCCCAAGATTCAGAATTCTCCTTTTTCCTTTATCTTCCATATCTTCTGCACAAATACTGAATTTGTAATTTATTGCTTCTTTTATAAAATAGCTTATATCATCTCTCCATTTATCTCCCTTATCAATTAAGCGTGAAATAAGATTGCTATTTTGTAGAATTGCTGCCTTGATCAATTCCGATAATCCAGCATTTATATCCCGATCAGAAAGAGTTTCCAGGGTATCGAGGATCAGGATAATTTTTTCAGCCGGATAGAAGCTACCGAGCAGGTTTTTTATGCCTTTATAATTCACTCCGGTTTTTCCACCAATAGAGGCATCAATCATCCCAATCAAAGTAGTTGGCACATAAATGAGATGGCATCCTCTCATATAATTGCTGCTAATCCATCCTGCGACATCAGTGGTGATGCCTCCTCCGATTGCCACAAGAGTCGAGTTTCGATTAGCATTATTTTTTAACAGCCAGTCAATAACAGATCTTATCGAAGCGAGGTTCTTATATTTTTCCCTGGCTTTAATCTGATAAATTCTTTTTTTATACTTGGAGAATTCGGAATACAAGTCGTAAACGTTTTCATCAATAATAAACAAAGCATCTGGGGGCAAGTCTTTTTCCCAATGTTTGATATCTGTTTCCAGTATCTCTGAATAATAAGTACCAATTTTATACTTCATATTTCTCCCTTATTCTCACCAGCCAATATTTAATATATCCTTTTTTCTTTAAATAAATTATGGCAAGAAAAATAATTACTATGGAAATACCTATCTTATATAAAAACAGCAATAGTGAAACATTATTAATGGAATAATTAAATAGCGAAACAGCTAGCATTAATAACAAAGAGACGACAATCCAGACAGGATTGTAGCCAGCTTTAAATGCCTTTTCCACAGTTATCAAAATGAATATAACGATAAAGAAATAAGCGATTACTGAGGCAAATCCAGCACCCAGCATCCCATAAGACGGGATCCATAACCAATTTAGCAATACATTTAATCCTGCGGCGAGAACTGAAGCAAGGGCGATGGATTCTGAACGTTTTAATATATAAAATCCCAACACAAGAACATTGGAAAGTCCTCTCAGGTGCATGGAAATCACACCAAAAAATACTAATGAAGCTCCTTCTTGATAGGAACTATCCAGTAACAGAAATATTTCACGAGAAAATAGAATAATTAATACAGCAATCATAGTAGCTGAAACGCAGTAAAAGGAAAATAGTTTCCGAAGCTGCTGCCTGACAACTTTTTCATCAGTGAGTTTCATAATATAAGGGAAAAAGAGCAGATCAAAAATCACCGTATAAAGCGACATGATCATTCCCATTTTATAGGCAATCGCATAAATTCCAGCGTCAAAAAGAGCTCTTGATGACAGCAGGCTGAGCATGTATCTATCGGCACTTTGCAGCGAAATCACGGCAAATGTTGCGGGAACCATAAAAATTCCAAACCTGATAATCTCATTGAAAATTGGGACGGAAAATTTGCTGTAATCAGTAATATTGGCACTTAATTCGACCCAGAAACGTCTAAAAAAATAGAGTGAATGGAAAAAGGATACTGCGCTGGCAAAGGCTAATATATAAAAGAAAACATAAATATCAAGAGTTCCCATTAAGCTAAAAATTAATACAGCAAAAAGTAAAACTAAATTTTTGGTCAGATTAAGGATCGAATATTCACGGGATTGTTGCCTGATATTAAGCACAACCAGTGTTAAACCGCAAAACACATCAAAAAACACCATCACAGCGGTTAAGATGACCAGTAAGCTGAAATCATCCGTGCTATTGATCAGAATGGTAGCCAGTGGCTGACGTAAAAGAAGAATCAAAGCTACTAAAAAAATGCTGTTCACGGCTACCACTCGCCAGGTTGTGGAGATCAGCGTTAATCTTGAACTGTCATCTGGTTGCTTATAATAAAGAGTGAGAAGTGACTGTTGCAATCCCAATTGAAAGAAATGAGAAGCTAAGGAGGCAAAAAGTAGCAAAATAGAGTAAACTGCAAATTCTTCGGGTCGCAGGGAACGACTGATAACAGGCAATAACAAAAAAATAAGCAGTTTATTGACAAAAGTACCCCAAGAGTAATTAAAAAGCCGGTTTATTATGGGAATATCAAGTAATTTCATAATTCTTTACCAGGGAATAATCCCAGGGTCATCACAATTATGACAAATGGGAAAGCCTTTTTGGCGTGTTTGCTTAATCTTTTCCCGGGTCACAATAAAATTTTTATCCCACCAGATACTGAACAAAGTGCGATCATTCAGATTACCAAAGGAATACCTGGCATAATAATCCATACAGCAGAGTAATACTTTGCCTTCCCAGTTAATAACGATTTGAGAAGAAGGTCGCAGGCAGGATGTATCCAGCAATTTTTTCTTATGAAATATTTCACCACCTCGGTCTGTTCGCCACATATCGCTGTTTTTAACAACGCTAACCAGGGCGGGAAATTTTATTTCTAAATTCTTTAATAGTGGTTTCTCAGCCTTGTCGTAATTGGTGATAAAAAAGTAATTTACTCCTTTTGCATATAGTTTCAGCAGCAATTCCTCATTTAAAAAATCACCATTTGTATTAATCTGTATCCAGGCATAAGGCAATTTTTTTCGGGCATATTCTATCAGATGAGGCAGCCTTTCATCCAGCAGAGGTTCATTAAAAAAATGTGGTCCAATTCTACCTGAAAATCGTATCTCAGCTAATTGATCCATGATTTTTTCCCACATTTCTGTCGGCATTTTGCCCTGTTTTCTCTGCTCAAATCGCGGATGATTAAAACAAAATTCACACTTGCGATTGCAGACTGAGAATGTTTCGATATTGGTGGAGACCAGACCTGTTCTCTTGTATTGAGCTTTCAGACGAAATTTTCGGATCACCTCCAGCTTGAGGATAGTTAGTATATACTTCCAGGCTGGCGTATGCAGATTTTGCCTGGTTATCTGATGCTTTTGAAGCCTCGTAATTATATTAAAAAGTCTAATTCTGATTTTCTTGATCATAACTCTTTTATCAGGTCAATAGTGTTTTGGGCGACAACATTCCAGATATATTTCTGCAATATCCGTTCTTTGAGTTTTGAATCAGGTTGTCTATTTAGCGATTTTTCAATAGCTTCAACTATGGAATTAACATCCAGCGGATTGGGATAGAGTGCATGTTCTGCAAAATATTCTCTGGTTCCGCCTTCAGGGGTTATCACAACATTAGCTCCTGCTAATCCAGCTTCCAATGCTGCTCTACCAGGAGTTTCATAGCGGGTTGGCAAAATATAGGTATGACAGGCAGCATAGGCGGATGCCAGCAGCGGATCATTGTGATCAAGCCAGCCCAGAAATGTTATATTTTTGCTTTTATTAATTTCCTCCAGGCATTTATTTCCCTCTGCGTTATCTAATTTGTCAGCTATTATCATGCAAGGAGCAGAAACTTTTTGCATTGCCTTAATAATATTTAAACCATTCTTTCTGACAGGACCCAGGTGACCTGTATAAAGAACAAAGTCTTTTAATCCGTATTTCTTTTGAAATAATTCAGGGCTGGCTTCAGCAAATCTTTCTTCTACTCCATTGTGAATAATCTTGAACCTATTCTTTCTAAGATCAAAGACATTCTGCAGAAGGTTTTTTTCTGCCTGAGTATTCGGGATGATCATCTCAGATTGCCGGCAAATATCCTCCGTTATATCATAATCTGAAATACTGCGTTTGAAAACTCTACGAAATGGTTTCTCCAATAAGCGGTACATTTTAATTGTTTCGGCTGAATGATTACTATAAAATATAGGGTTAACAATATATTTTATACCTTTCTGTACCAGATTTACAGTTAATGGATAAGTTGAAATGCTGGCTGTGAAAATATAAAATAAGTCCTTATCTCCTAAATGAAGCTGATTATCCCACATATTAAATAGCCTGACATCAACTCCCAGATTTGTTAAGTGCTGAAATAGCATCGCTGTTTTATAGGTGGGACCTCCTGGATTTATATACAACGAAGGATAACTATATAAATAAATACTCATCTTCCCTCTTTACAATAATTTTGACGGATAACCATGTCTTTGGAAATATCTTCTGCCCTGATTTGATTCATATTCAGATAAATACCAGCGGCAGTTCTTTTTATATTTACGCTCATAATCCGAAGGAAATTTTCGTATTTGCTTCTCTAAAGTAACAATGTCTAAAAGTTCAGCACTGCTGCCATTAATAATAGACTCATGTCTTTTCAACCACCAGCTTGCATAACTCAACATTGTCAGATTATTGATACTTTCCTGTTTTATATTCTTAAAAATCGCTTCTATCAAATTACTCAAGCCGTGGGAGGGATGATGATAAATTATGGCTGGCAGATTTAATCTTCGGCAGCTTTCTATTTGCTTTATATAATAATCTATCATTTCTGCTGTATTAAAATGAGAACGCCGTAACCTGCCGGGACTGATCGGGTGAATAGGTATCTGCAATAAATTCTGATTATCATTCTTTCTTATTATCGGCAAAGAATCATAGGCAAAGGAAAATTCTGAGGAATATATAAAATCAAGTTCAAAAAGAGACTCCTCCAATTGGGTATTCCATTCCCCAAAGGGAGCAGCAAAACCGGCAGGATATATTTTGTGTGCCTTAAGCTGATTTAAGCCATTCCTGATATTTCTCAGATTATCAGTCTTATTCTTATAAACAAAATGCCTGTCGCAATGCAATCCGATTTCCTGGTTTCGAAATGCCTGGTAATATTCCAATATCTCCTCTGAATGAATATCCACAAACCAGGTAGCAGATATATTATAATTATTGCATAATTCATAAAATACCCCAATCTCTTTTATCGAGGCAAAATCCGTATCTATCCTGAAGATAAAGAGAGGTTCATTTCCCGGTAAAGTGGAATATCCCAATAAGACTTTTCCATTTTGATTGAATACTTGCACCAGAAAATTTCGTACAAACCTGATTATTTCATAATGATCTGCTTTACTAACTCGCTCCGAAGCCAGTTCCTTTCTTGAATAATAAAAATTCTTTCGCTCTTTATTGCCTTCTGCTGAAAATTTGAATTTCAGTGGGAAAAATGCCTCTTTTTCTCTCAGCTTGATATCCGAATGAAATACTTCAGTTTCTACTTCAAATCTGTATTCCTCTCCTTCCCGGACAAATTTATCTTTTCGGGAGATCACCTGTGTTAATTTCCCCCATTCAGGAGTATAAATAATAATTATATTTTCGCCGTAGTTTCGCTTAATAGTGGATAGTTCATCTTTTTTTAATCTATTGTTGATTATTACAGCAGCTAATTTCCCTCTTTCATTCTTTTTTTCGTGGTCTTTAATAATCCGGCTGGGAATACCTAACTGGCTCAGTATTCCTTCCCAGAATTCCGAATTGCCTGATAATCCTATTGTATTCATTTTTTATCCATTACCTGTTTCAGAATGTCAAGAAGCTGCTTCTCTCTGATCTTTAGATCATAATGTTCCTTTGCCCAGTCTGAAGCAGCCATCCCCGCCCCGGAACCAGATTTCAGTGCTGCCAGGATTAATTGAGCAGCTTCATCTGCCTTCACTTCTCCCATAATAAATCCGCTGTTTCCCACTCTTTCTATTAAACTTGCTATTGGTGTTACTATGGGAATACATTGCCACGACATTGCTTCCACCAGAGATAATCCAAAGGATTCAAATCTTGAAAACTGGCAATATATCTTTGCTTTCTGATACCATTTTATCAAGTCAGCTTCGCCCAGAGATGGAATTAATTTAACATTATTTGTTTTCTTTCTTTTTTCAAGCTCATGGGCTAATTCTCCGCCAACACCGATAATGAAAAAGTCATACATCGGCAATTTCTCAGCAGTTTCCATAAACAGGTCTAATCCTTTAATATTGATCCTGTCAATACGATTACCAGGGCAAACCGTGATGATTATGTTTTCTTTATCATTGATTATCTCTCTTTTATCAGGAATGTCCACTCCGATATATATCCTTACCATCTTGTACGCAAATCCCGGATATATCTCAGCCAGCCGGTCATGATAATGATCAGATACCGCCAGAATCAGATCAGCTTTCTTCAGGCAGAATATAAAATGTGATGTTGACCGCATTTCTGATCTCGTTTTGTCAAGATACAACAATGGTCTCACTTCATATCCACCGATTATCACCACTGACCTTTTACCGAAAATTCTTGCCCAGGTAACTCCGATCCTTGCCCGATAATCTGCAAACCAGCAATAAACTATGTCTGATCGGCAAACCTGGCATCCAATTTGAAGTATCAGCCACAAATAATTTAAAACTGATCTTTTTAAATTACTGCCTTTCCCCTGAATTACTTGATATTCCTTACTCAGAATATCATAATCCCTTGTAACGAAAGGAGCACTATACGCACTTATAAACAGTAATTTCTTCATTTATCGAACCAGAATTATTTTGCCACGCTCTGATTCCTTTGCACCAGTAGTTACAAGATAAAAGTAAATCCCCGATGAACATCTCTTCCCGACTGAATTTGTTCCATCCCATTCATACTGTTGAAAGTTGTTCAGTTCAAGTTTTCTCACCAGCAATCCTTCCAGGTCATATATATGACAGGTTGTCCCTCCAGCAGGCATAGTTAAATGATCCTTATTTTCTATTCTGACCAATGCATCACGCTCGGGATAAAACGGATTGGGATATACCAGAATATTGTTCAGCACTTCTTCCTGGTTATCGTCGTTATTTATTCCAATCATCACAGAATTTAAGCCCCTGTCCGTAGATATATACATAATTCCCGTTTCTTTGTCATATATCAGATCATTGATTTTATTTGACTGCAAAGGACTGTTTGCTGTATTCCAAGTTTTAAATTTATTATTCTCTATATTATATCTGCAAATTCCATTGGTTGCTGTGCCTATCCACAGATTATTAAAGGGATCAACGAGCAACGCTGTCGGGTATGTGTTCTCTCCGCCATAGAGTCGTTCCTGTCCCTCAAAATACCACCATTCTGGCGAGTCATTTACACCAGGTAATAATGTTTGAGGCTGCCAACTGCTCCCTGTCAGATATTGCCGTTTGGTGCTCGCCTTGCCATAACGATACCAGGTCTCACCATCATACATAAAAAGAGCCTCAGTAGAAGCAATCCAAATCTGGTCTTCATACATTTCGTGTTTCTCAATTGCATCAAAGATGTGACCATTAATAAAAGCCTGTTCCGATGGCTGTAACCAGTGCTCCATATCATCTGTTTCCGGTATTCCATCTCCTAACCAGATTTCAAAACCGGATAACCAACCGCCAACTACGCTGTAATGATCTCCTTGATATATTTCTATAGCATTGGATTTTTCATTATCCGGTAATCCATATTTTACATCTGGTCCCATGAAAGAATGTTGTTCCACCATCTCATCATTTAATATTGAAATTCCCCCATTATAACAGCAAAGCCATATATTACCATCTCTGGCTCTGAAAGCATCTCCCACGTTACCTGTAAGCAATGGTGTCTTATCATAGTTATGAAATTCCCATTCCGGATTCTCTTGATCACTGTAATCTAAAATTGTGATCCCAGTTTGATCTTCAATATCATTAGTATAAGAAGTAAACCAGAAAACTTCGTTGTCTAATGGAACTATTGATTTGATATTATTACTGCCCAAGCCTGAATTATCCATCCTGAATGTTTGCCATTCATATCCATCCCAGACAGAAACACCCCGATATCCCCTCCTGTGATCAGGTTTACTTAATATCCCATTGCACACCCATAAACGATTTTGATAATCCATTACTAAAGTTGTACAGAAATTTACTCCAATGCAATTCTGATAGAGTGGTTCACTCCAGGTAACGCCATCATAGATCAATATCCCCTCTCCCCAGGTTGAGATTATTATTCCATTCTGATAACTCGTGATTGAAGTTACCATACTCGTTAAACAATCCAGATCAGTTTTTGTCCAGATTGTCTCTTCTCCTTGGGGTGATATTTTGATGATTACTTCTTCCCCACTTTCTTCTACGGATAGACCATCTTCATACCAGTATCCTTTACTTGC
Source organism: uncultured Candidatus Cloacimonadota bacterium (assembly GCA_964485055.1). Classification (GTDB taxonomy): domain Bacteria; phylum Cloacimonadota; class Cloacimonadia; order Cloacimonadales; family TCS61; genus Stygibacter. The sequence goes on along the minus strand of CAZAHZ010000062.1, from coordinate 3,974 downwards.
CCAGATATTGCCGGTATTATCCAGAAATACAGGATAATAAGATGTTCCTGACCCATACTCTTCCCAGGTATGATCATCTTCGAAATCTTCCGCAAAATATATGCCCCCCTGAGTTCCTATTGCCATCGCTTCACCCTGGCAGGATATACTCGTGATATAGTTGTTCTCCAGAAGCGAATTGGCTGTAGTCATCTGCTGCCATGACAATTCTTCCTCATTCAAATCTGCATAATCTATTCCGTTTTCCGAACCACAAAAAACTATCCCTGAGTCATTTATTGCTATTGCATTATAATTTGTGGAACTTAAGCCATTGCTGAGATTGTAATTCTTCACTGCCGGCAGGGGCCACACAGGTAATTCACTGAAAACGCTGATACCCTCACTGGTGATCGCCACAAATTTATTGCTATAAGACTCAATTGCATAAACATAACCCGAAGGTAATCCATTCTCAATATAAAGAGGCATTTTAAATACACTTGCCTGCAAACGGTTTATACCACCGCCCTTGCTGCCGATTAACAATGTGCCATCTGGTAATAACTCCAATGAACTCAATTCATTAGAAGTCAAACCATCTTCCGTTTTCACCGGACCCGAAAAGATGTTATCTGTCAGGTTATATTCCAAAAGACCACCCCAGGTTGCCATAAGCAATCGGTCTCCGTCAACCTCGATATCGGAAATATGAGTAGTATTAGTGTAGCTGCGCCAGTTCCGCAAAATCGTCTCTCCAAAGCTGTAGCCGATGGCTATTAGTATGACAATAATAATAAGTTTTTTCATTTTTTAAATTCCTTACTGTATAAAAGATTTATCAAGATAAATAAAATAAATATCATCAATAATAATATTAAGAGAAATAATCGCTTATTGGAGAATGAAAATCCAATTGCAATTAATCCGAATAAAAAGGTGATAAAATAGAGCACCAGCACTATAGTTTTCTGGGAATAACCCATTTCCAGTAATTTATGATGGATATGCTCTTTATCAGCCAGAAAAATATGCCTTTTCTCTTTCATTCTGCGAAATATAGTATTAAATATCTCTATTAGCGGTAATGCCAGAGATGCTATCGGGATCAACAATGTCATTGTGGTGATCCCTTTAAATTGCCCGACTCCGGATATACAGATTGAGGCTATGCTGAAACCCAGAAATAAAGCTCCGGTATCTCCCATAAATATCCGGGCAGGATAAAAGTTATAGAATAAAAAGCCTAAACTTCCTGCCATTAATATCAGGGATAGAAGACTGACGAATGGATCATGACTGATCAAACCTACCGTGAAGATCACTGCCGAGACGATGGCTGAGATTCCTGCTGCCAGTCCGTCTATTCCATCTATCAGGTTAAAAGCATTGATCACCGCTATATACCACAAGATAGTAAATGGAAAGGAAAAGATACCTAAGTTTATTTCACTGCCAAAAGGATTTGTTAACAGATTCATCCTGTAACCCAAAAAATACATTAAACTCACTATTCCAATCTGAAAAAGAAGTTTGTAATTTGCGGTAAATTGCCGTTTATCATCAAGATAACCTAAAAGCACTATCAGCGAGCTACCTGTTGCTATCTCCAGGAAGCGATCACGGTAATCCGGCATTAGAACAGATAAAACTAACTCCATCATTATTATTGGTATCGCAAATGATAATCCACCCGCCAAAGCAATTGATTTTTTATGTATCCGGCGCGGACTGGGATGATCAAGCATCCCTGATCTCTCACAAAATTTGATATTTACTGGAACCAGGAGTAAAGTTAAAATCATTGGAACTAAAAAACTTGCTGCATAAATACTAACTATCATATATCGCCTTATATTCTCTGATAAATTTTTCTATATTAAATTTTTCCTGGGCTTTTATCCGTGAAGCAATGCTCCATATTTTCAATTGCTCTTTGGCATAAGGCAATTTCACTAATGCTGCTATCAACTCCTCTTTATGGTTAACATCCACCAGAATTCCATTTTCATTGTTCACTAATTCTCTATTTCCCTTGATATCCGAAGCTACGATTGGTAAACCCGTTGCCATTGCTTCAAGTATCGAGATAGATAAGCCTTCCCAGCGTGAATATAACAAAAAAACATCCATCTTGGCTAATAAAATATTTATCTCGCTCTGCCACCCTGTCAGCAATATTCGCGTATTCAGGTTTTCCTTTTCTACTAGTTTTTTACAGATCAAAAAATCATCCCCGTCCCCGATAAAAACAAATCTGATGATGTCACTTTCCTGACACACTGCAATCGCTGCTGATATTGTGTTTAAAGTATTTTTCTGGGCTGTGAATCTCAATACACTGCCAATTGTAAAAGGATTGCTCTCATAATCTCGCTCCGATAAATACGCTTCTGCTTTCTTTACTTGAAATTCTCCTACAAGTATCCCGTTATATATCGTTTTCACTTTCCTTTCTGGTAATATCCTTTTCTTAATTGCCATCTCTCGTTCATAATTATTTACAAAAATCACCTGATCACAAAATTTTCCCGCCAGATACTCCAGCAGCATGAAAACCAGGTTTATAGTATTAGGTTGATGCTCATGTATCGCAAATCCATGCACAGTATGATATACTTTTGGCACTCCCGCCATGCGTGCTGCTATTCTCCCGATAAAACCTGTCTTACTGGAATGCGTGTGCACTATATCAAAATTGTATTTTCTGATCAGCCGGTATATCTCCACAAATGCTGCCAGATCACAAAAAGATATATTCCTCTGCAAAGTTCTCACCGGCAAATAATGATAACCTGCCTGGTGGACTGCTTCTTCCAGCGGTCCTCCTGGTTTGCTGATCACATATATCTCATATTCTTGTTTATCTAATCCTGACAGCAGGCTCAACATCATGTTCTGGACACCGGATAGTAATGGTAATAATTGTATGTGAAGCAACTTCTTCTTAGTCATATTTCACTTTATCCATTATTTCAGCTAATTGCCCTGCCTGGACTTGACGCTCAAATTTTCCGTAATCATTTTCAGCTATTCTGAATCTCTCATATACTTTCCCCTGACGAATTAGTGAACACATCTCGAGAATTCCTTCTTTAACATCTCCCAATTCAGTTTGTTTCAAAATTATTCCAGCCTGATAATCTCTGATTATTGCCGCTGCCTCTCCCTTCTCCGGGATCATCGCAAATATCGGACGTCGTACTGCCAGATATTCAAATAACTTCTGCGTTAATATCATCTCACTGTTCTTACTTGATATGAATAATAGTAAGACCTCACTGTCAATTAATTTGTTGAGATATTCACTATAACTCAGATATTCTTTTCTCTTTATTGAATTATGTTTAAAAAACATCTCCTCGATTATGTGCGGATAATTGCCCACAAACTCAAATTGGACTCCAGCCGGAAGCCTGTTTTCTGTGATTAATTCCTGGACTGCATTCAAAAACATACCCGGATTCCGATCTCCGTAAAAATGCCCGGCATAAACGAATTTTATCTTTTCCTTTGCTTTTATCTTTGGTATTGATGAAGGTAATGACTCCCTGTCATAGCCATTAAAGATCACATTCACTTTAGCCTTATCACATTCAGGATATATCTCCAGAAATCTCGCTGCAGTCCTTTTTGTTACATGAATGATCGCTTTTGCTGACTGGATGATCTTCTTCTCCCATTTTATCGCCAGATTACGATGCCAATCACTCATATATGTTATATCAGGTTTACCCTGCCAAAGATCACGATAATCGAGTATATAGGGTATATTCATTTCCTGGCTTACTAAATATGCCAATATGCCCGAACTATATGGACTCATTGTGCTGAAGATAACACTTATTCCATGTGTTCTGCAAATCCCGCAGGCTTGTTTGACGGCTGTCAGTAACCAGCCAATCTTAGAATCTATCGGAAATATATCCCGCCAGAATTGCCGTACTCCCTGACCCGCTTGAACATATATACCTGCATCTTTGTTTCTGCCCCAT
>CAZAHZ010000061.1:0-14229 GCA_964485055.1 uncultured Candidatus Cloacimonadota bacterium | reverse complement strand
TATGTCGATTCCTGCTTGAATAGTCGGTTGTTCTGCTGGAACATTAATAATCGTTCCTGAAAGGTTTAGTGCAAAAATCAAGCTGATTATTATTATTAAATTTCTCACTTATTCCTCCTTATTAAAATGCACATAATATTTAGCGTGTGCGGCAGGATCATCCCGATTTTTCGGGACGTCGTAAAACAAACAACCCAATCCCTGAACCGGAAAACTTGTAAGCCTTTGGCTTGTTCAGGTAAAAAGCACGGAGCCCCGTCTGTTAACATGCCTGCTAACTGCTTTTTGATCATCAGCAATCTACCAATGGTTTAGATTCTGGAAAAGGTTCAATGATATCTCTCATTCTAGTTTTTTTATTAGGTGAAAAATGTCTCGAAAGTTCATATGTCTTTTCTATAAAATCATTTTCATTGCTACTGATCTTATAGTAAAAGATTTTTATTCTTCTACAGTTATCATGTTCTACGATTTTGTTTAACATTGTCCTATCAGATAGACCACAAGAATGCCCCAAAATATAAACTTCAAATGGATATCTTTCAAGGAAAACAGAAAATTTTTGATAATTTGAAGTTAATAAGTACCCAAATGATTTAAAGTTTTTGAGAAAAGCATTATAATTAATGTTCTCAATTTTTTGATAATAACTATCAATTTCGTCTCCATAACCAAATATTATCGGATTTCTTTCATCATTTAATTTACCGTGGATATAATTAATCGCATATTTATCATGCTTAATCTCATCTAAGTACATTTCTATGGTAGAAGTATAATTAAAATTCAAAAATAAATTAGACTCAAGATTATTGTTTAGTTTAGCAAAACAATTCTTAAAATGTGCAACAATATCAGGTATTTTTGTTTTTTTAGATGATTCAACAATATTCAAATATTCTTGTAGTCTTTTTTTTAAATATTCAAAATCACTATTTAGAACTTTTACTTGTGCTTCAATTTTTTTTGAATTTCTAAAACTATTGGATTCCATTCTATCAAACAAGCTTTTCAAGTAAGAATAATATTCATATTCTATTTCGACCCAATTAAGCTCGATCGTTTTATTATATAGGATCTTAAATAGAGCACATTTAATTCGAAACGTCACATATCCTTCATGATTTTTTAGTAGCTCTTTAAACCCATTAATTGAAGTAACTTCTGAAGGGAAAGATTGGATACGACCCTGGGAAAATGATATTTCGATTAGTTGATCTGAAAGTTCTTTTTTTTCAACTAATTCTGTTAGGACCCAATTGAAATACCACAAAACAAAATCGTTATATCTTGTATTTAATCCATGAGCTAGATCAAAACCATTGCCTACTAGAACGAGTTTATTCATAAAATCTCCTAATATTTTTACTTAAATAAATTATTCGACCCCACTTATCTCACTAAAAGCAGCTAATGCTCAGCGTGTACAACGGGATCATCCCGATTTACCGGGACGTCATAAATCAAACAACCTGAACCTTGAACCGGAAGGCTTGTAAGCCTTTGGTTTGTTCAAGCAAAAAGCAATGAAAGACCAGACTAGGGACACTCTTGTTAAATGCTTTTCCATTCATCAAAAAGTTTCTTTATTTTACTTAAAAATATTGGACAAATTTTGGACTTAAGATTTTTATTTTCATTCTTTAATATCTCTTTCGCGAAAAAAGACGGTTCAATGTCATTAATTCGATCTTCATTATTAATTGCAAATTCAATAAAGTCATTCAATTCTTTTTTATTCTCAACAATAATAAAAGGAGCCCCAAAAGCACAAGATTCTGTATTGAAAGTTCCATCAGTAAGAAAATATAAAAACAAACCTTCAATTTCGGATTTATTGTAATAAAAGAACCAATTTATTTCATGTAATTTTACTGACGCAATTTCTGGATAAGAAAGTATTAGTCTCATTTCATCACAATAAATATAATGTTTTTCAAATAATGGAGTTGTATAATACATAAAAACGGCTTTGCCGATAAAAGAATCATCATTTGAATAGAAATAACTAAAAACTTCTTTGTGAAGTTTAGGCTCAGAGAACTCAATCTTAAATTGTGGGAAATCTTTGTTATACGCGTTATCAATATTACCAATATCTTTGATCCAATCATTTGGTTTTGTTAAAAGATATTTCATTCTTTCAATTGGATTTAAATTTAATCCAAAACGTTGTTTCCACATTTTTTCTAAATGATAAAGGTCAGCAGATTTATCAATAGGAGTGTTTGTGTCGCCATTTCTCATATAAATATTGTATGCTTTTACGGATCTATATCTTTTTGTTAAATAATATGGTTTCAATGGTCTATCTTTAATTACAATTATTTCTATTGAATGAGTATCCATGGTAATTTTATCAAGTGAAATCTCAGGTCTAAAACCACCTGCAAAGTCACAATCCCTGAACAAATTGATGTAGTCTGCTTGAGTTTTTCTATTTGTTAAACTCTCAACACCGATTATTTTGTAATCATCAGTTACACCTAAAATTATATATTTTTCGCCTATATACAACGAGTTAGCCATACAAATAACATCTTTTACTAATTCATCGTTTTTGTCATTTGGATAAGGTTCTTGTTTAAAGTCCCAATACTCTCCTTCTCTTTTATTTTCGATCAAGTCAAATATGATTTTTTCTAGACTCATAACATATTCTCCTATAAATTAAAAAACTTAAATAACTTACAATAAGTTTTTCTATCATATTAAACTGATAAGCTAAAGACGATGATTACTACAATCGTGTTATCCTTACACAATCACCAATACTTGGTTCTTCAAATGGTTTTGCTTCTTTAGGCATTTCTTCAATTATTTCATTTTGTTGTAAAGGTGAATATGCACTAATGAATGTTCTTGAGTAGGGATTTAATCTTTTTATTTGTTTGCCTACATCTTTCTTCATATTACTTTCCACCGTTGCTATCTTCTCCTGCACATGTGTTACAGTACCTGTACCTTTTATAATTTCCAATTTACCAAGGTTTTCACCCGTAATTGGGTCTAAGATTTCTTCCCCAATTTCGAATATAATTACACCAGAGCCTTCTCTTATACCGTCTAATCGACCTACATTTATTACAACACGGTAGTCATCAAGAATTTTTGCCACCTTAATATCATTCAACTTAATCTCATTCATGTTTATATCTCCATCATAGGTTTTATTACCAATTTCTTTAAGGTTTCTTTGCTGTTTTGCACAATTAATTTTATTAAATTTTCTTTTCCTTCAAATAGCAATACACCAATTAATAGCATTCCGTTTATTTGAACATTTATTACGCGCCCGGTACCAATTAACTCCTCAACTTCATCAGATATAGAGAAAACAGAAAATAATGTATTGAACGTGAAAAGCATGTAAGGATCAAGTAACGCAAGAAATGAAAAATCATTATACGGCTCATAAGTTTCAAGACCTTTTCTAATCCGAGGTAAATTTATTTGTGTAGCCGCTAAATGAAGAGCACGAACTAAAATCGTAGTAACAAAGAAAACAATAAAGCAAATTGGAAGAAGAATCTTTATGGAAATTGTTTCATTCAACTTGAAGTATATTGGAATACCACTTAAAGCCATTCCAGTAATTGAAAAAATGAGCACCAGTAAGCTTGAACAAGCTTTAATAAGAAATTTTAACATAGCACCTTTTCCTCCAATTTTGTTACATAACGATACTTGCTTTTTTTCCCCATTTCACAAACGCCTACGTTTTAGGTAAACATAACTAACTATAGGTATAAAAAAAATAAGTATACAATAATCCTTACTCAAGTTATTCATACCTTATCTCTGAAATTCTAAACCATCAAGAGGATTTGTAATCTTCTCAAGGCTCTTTTTAGTAATTTGAGTATATATCTCCGTAGTTTTTATATTTTTCTGCCCGAGTACCTTCTGTATATATCTCAAATCTTCTCCCTGCTCCAGCAAGTGGGTAGCGAAGCTGTGACGCAATGTATAAACCGGAATTTTTTTGTCAATATTTTACTTTTTCCTGGCTTATCCCTGATTGTCACCAGTCATTTTATTACCTCTTTTGATCTTTTTATAAATTATAATTACTAAGCGTCCATTTGTCAACCGAATTATTCTACTTTAATTTTTTTATCTGCAGTCTTTCACTAAGTAATGCAGAATTGACATCTCAAGGCTCATAAATTGCAGTCACTGTAGAAAAAAGGAAGACCAGATAAAGAATTTCCTTATTCAAAACCATATTCTCGAAAAGGAACTTTTTGCATGATAGATCCGGCTTCATACAACAAGGAGTGGTTAGATTCTCTTAAAGCAGCCAACAAAAGCATTGATCCCTCTCTCTGTGAGAAAATGATCAGGGCTTTAGGACTATTGGAAGAATTGGCTGCAAATAATCTGAATTTTGTTTTCAAGGGGGGAACATACCTTATTCTATTTGATTTTTTTGTGAACGCAGTAAACATGGTTAACTCTGTTTACAATGTTCACTGAGTTCACAGGCTTTTGCATCTTGCTTGAGGTAAAAAATAATGGCGCCCCAGACGCGATTCGAACACGTGACCTTTTCCTTAGGAGGGAACTGCTCTATCCTGCTGAGCTACTGGGGCGCATCATCAATCTGCCAATTCTTTTGGATTTCTCTCACTGTCAAGCATTTAGTCTGATTTTCTGGCATCCCCCCGAAATTAACAGAATTTCTGCTGTAAGTGGACTTGCACCGCCAGTGTAATCACGGGTGGGGCGAGGACACGACCACTGGTAACCAGTTTCAGCAATTTATAATCTGAGGTGAGAAAATGTGGAATTATTTACTGGTAAAAAAAAAATGAACCATGAGATGTCATAACCTTGCTCTGCCTCCTTAGAATAACAAAGAAGGTAATATGGAGTCACTAAGAAGGTAGTATGGGTGTGAGAAAGAAGGGCGAAAGCGGGGAAAAGGCGGGGAAAAAGTGGTTATATGGTGGAGAGGGGGGCGATTTTGGTGATGTTGTTATAGGTGGCGAGGAGTTCTGCTGTGATGCTGATGGCAATTTCCTGGGTGGTAGTTTTGGCAATATTTAAGCCAATCGGGGTGTGGATATTATTAACTGTTTCGGCGGGGATACCTTGAGTACGAAGTTTCTGGAGATTCTGGGCAGCTTTCTGATGTGAGGCTATCATACCGATATATTTGAGTTCAAGTTGACGCTGGCAGATGGTGAAGAGTATATCATAGTCACTGGTGTGGGCATGAGTGAAGATGATAACGGCATCCTGAGATGATGGTTGAAATCCGGCAGTAAAATCCAGATAATCCTGGCAGATAACTTTATCGGCAGTGGGCAATTTCTGAGTATCCGCATAATCAGAGCGATTGTCAATAACAACAAGGTGGAATTCGAGGGATTTGAGGATAGGCAGAATGCTCTGGCAGAGATGTCCGGCACCAAAAAGATAAATAGTTCTGGCGGGGGCATAATATTCCAGAAATAATTTTGCCTCTCCACCACAGAGCATACCGATGCCGGTTTCAGCTTCTGTAAGTTCAAATTCAAGGAATTTATTTTCTTTAGTAGAAAAAAGTTCACGGCAGGCAGCAATCACTTTGTGTTCGATGAGACCACCGCCGACAGTACCTTCCGAGGAGCCATCTTCATAGACGATCATTTTGAAGCCACTGCGGCAGGGAGTGCCGTTTATGGATTGCAGAACAGTTGCGAGGACAAAAGGAGTGTTATTTTGCAGATTATCGGCTGCTTTTTTGATAATGTGATTAAATGAGGATTCCATGTAAATTCCTTATTGATCGAGCTTTTCTTTTAATTGAGTAGGATCATTAATATTATCGAGCACGTTCAGGTCAGTGACCGGGATACGTTTGATCATAGCTGGCGGGATATTCCGGATTATATTTCGCAGATTATCATCAATTGGGGCATTTTTGATCAGATCAATGACTTGCGGGGCAATAATAATAGGGTGACCGGAGCGTTTTTGAGCAGCTATATTAGGCATAAAAACAAGGTGTTGATCATCAAGCGCGGAAATCAGTATTTTATAGGTTTCAGGCTGGATGAAGGGCTGGTCAATGAGATGGATAAGCGCATGAGAGGTGCTGATGGTGGAATTTACCGCAGCTTGAAGAGAGGAAAACATCCCTCGTTCAGGATGGGGATTATGAACAATCTGGACAGAGTGAACAAAGGGCAGAGCTTGGATAAGCTGGTGATTGGAGCCGGTGACGATGATGATATTTTGGGAGAAGGGGAGGATTTTTTGGATGATGATGTCAAGGACTGATTGTCCCTTTATTTTGAGCAGAGCTTTATCAGACCCCATGCGGGAAGAATATCCGGCTGCAAGAATAATAGAAGAAATTAGCATTAATTATCTTTGGACAAAGTTCTGGCAGCGAGCTGAACAGCTTCGATAATTTGAGTGTAGCCAGTGCAGCGGCAGAGATTACCTTCGAGGGCTTTTTTGATTTCAGGCACAGTGGGGTTGGGGTTGGCAAGCAGAAGAGCTTTGGAGCTGAGTATCATGCCGGGAGTGCAGAAACCGCACTGGACAGCTCCAGTTTGCAGAAAACTATCCTGCAGCACCTGAAGCATCCTGTCGTTGGGTGCATTTTCGATAGTTTCGATGCTGGTATTCTGCAACTGACAGGCGAGAATAAGGCAGGAACAGACGGCTTTATTGTCCATCAGCACGGTGCAGGCACCGCATTCTCCGATGGCGCAGCCTTCCTTGGTGCCCGTGAGTTGCAGTTCGTCACGCAAGATGTCTAAAAGACGCATGTTATCGGGAACAGAGAGCTTTTGCTTTTGGCTATTAACGGTAAAACTTAGTTTAATCATTTTTATACTCACTATATTGCTGTTTGAAGTCAGAGAGGGCAGCGATGATCAGATTGATAAAGACGGGAATTTTATAAGCAGCCGACCAGCGACCGCCAATATCTTTGGTTAAAATCTTGCTTAATTTGAACTTGAGATCGCGGAACAATTTTTCATCAATCCAGCGATCATTAATAACGCTTTCAATTTCGGTAAGTCGGGCGGGTTTTGCTAACAGCGAACCGGCAACAAAACGGCAGTTATTCATTTTTTTATCCTGATCAAATTCAGCCTGGGCACAGATACTGAGTCGGGTAATATTAAGAGCCTGCCGGCGCCCTAACTGGTAATAATGCCAGAGTGCATGGTTGTTTTCCGGCAGCGGAATATTGATGGCAACCAGCAATTCATCGGGTTCGATAAGTGTCTGGTAGCTTTTAGCGATGAAATCACTGAGAAGAATCTGGCGAGAGCCTTTGAGTGACTGAAGCTGCAATTCGGCTTCATAAAATATGAGAGGTGGCACGCTGTCCGCACAGGGAGCTGCATTAACGATATTTCCGCCAATTGTGGCTATATTTCTGATTTGAGTGGAACCTATCTGGGCACAGGCAGATGTTAGGATGGGGAAATATTTATTTATCAGCGGATCAGTTATAATCCGGGCAAAAGTGCAGGCACTCCCGATAATCAGGCTGGTTTCGGTCTGAGTGATATCCTGCAATTCGGGTAATGACTTAATATTCAAGACCTGGTGCTCCCGCTGTGAATTCCGCATCTTGATGATCAAATCAGTGCCACCAGCGAGAATATCGTAATGATCTTCGGCAAGAAGCTTCAGAGTATCAGCCAGATTTTGGGGTGTACTCGTTTTTGCAGAGATCAATGCGTGATGTGAACGGGTTGCGGATTTGTCTTGAGCCAGGCTTTGACGCTCAGGTTTTTTCAGATCATGGTGCAGAAAGACCTGTTCCAATGAGAGTGGCAGGGAAGTTGAGTTATAGTTCAGGGCGTTATAGAGGGCATTATTGATGGCAGCGGAGATCAGTTCAAAAGTGGGTTCACCCAGACTTTTGGCACCATAAGGACCAGTTTGGTCAGGATTTTCAATAATTAGAGGTGTAATTTGCGGTACATCCTGAATAGTGGGGATCAGATAGGTATCAAAATTTTCAGAAAGAACTTTTCCCTGGCTGATATTGAAGTTTTCGTGAATAGCATAGCCCAGACCCTGAACAACACCGCCATAGATTTGACCTTTTACTCCCAGAAGATTGATAGCACATCCCAAATCATGGGCAGCATAAACCTGATCAACAACAATTTTACCAGTAAAGGAATCAACAGTGACCTCGGCAACCTGGCAGCCATAGACATAGGTGAAATAGGCATCGCCCTGCCCTGTTTCTTCCTGCCAGGATACTTCAGGGGCTTTGAACCAACCGTAAGCTGAGAGATTGATCCCGGCTTGAAAAGCCTTCGCTACTGCATCTTTAAAGGTTATAAAGCGTGAATTCTTGGATTTTGTGGCAGCAAATATCTTACCGTCTTTCCAGATAGTATCATCTAAAGAGGCAACCTGGAGATCATCTTTGACAAGGGAAAAAATGGCTTCTTTCACCTTTTGAGCCGCGGATTTGACGGCATTGCCCCCGGCAATCGTGCCGCGGGATGCTACCGTGGAACCGCCCTCGGCAATAATAGAAGTCTGAGGAGCCAGAAATACAACGTCTTCCAGCATAACACCCAGCATTTCACAGGCAATCTGGCACATAGTAGTTTTTAAGCCCTGACCATTTTCGGTAACAGCCGTGATCATGATCAGGCTGCCATCAGCCTGGACAGAAACTATTGCGGACGAAACGTCGGTTCCTTCAGCTCCCAGCGAACAGCCACGGTAACTGCAAGACATTCCGATGCCTTTTTTATAACGGGCAGGCAAGGCATTATCTGTTTTATTTTTTTGCCATTTAGTGATGAAATCAGAAGCATCTGCCACAGTGTTGATCACCTGGTGCAGAGAGACGTTATGTTTATTGAGCACCTGACCGGAAGCCGTGATACTGTTCTGGCGAAAACCGTTGATCAGCCTAATCTCGACAGGACTGAGTTCACAATGTCCGGCGATTTCATCCATAATCGATTCCTGGGCAAAAATGATCTGAGGCGAGCCAAAACCCCGAAAAGCGGCAGTATAGCAATTATTGGTATAAACCGAGGTGATGTCTGTTTCCACATTAGGGATTTCATAGGGACCTGTAGCTTGAACGACCGAGCGCCAGGTGACAAAAAAGGACTGGGAAGAATAAGCACCGCTATCAGCAAGAATATCAATTTTCATGGCAGTAATTCTGCCTTCTCGAGTGTAACCAACCTTGTAATTCATGATATAAGGGTGGCGTTTATAACTTTCACGCATGGAATTTTCGCGGGAATTTGTCATCTGCACAGGTTTTCCGGTCATCTGGCAGAGCAGTGCAGTGCGGCAAGCCATATTGCTGATAATATCATCTTTGCCACCAAAGGAACCACCCAGAGTGGAAGGTATCACATTGATCAGATTAAGGGGTATTCCCATAAATCCGGCAACGACCCTGCGCGTGGTATAAGGATTTTGAATAGAGCCATAAATATTAAATCCGCCGGTACTATTGTCGGGTTCCACAGTCACGGTTTCCGGTTCGATATAGGCATGTTCCTGAAATCCGGTAGTATAGGTACGGGTGAGAATCTGGTCTGCGACATCAAAGCCGATCTTGATGTTACCCTTGCGGAGTGGATAGTGATTAACAATATTAGATTTATATTCGGGATGAATAAGGCGTGCTTTAGGCAAAATAGCCTTCTTGGGGTCAGTAAGCGGTTCATAGGGCGAGTATTCCACACTGATTGCGTTAACTGCGTGAATAGCGATCTCGAGCGAGGCAGCAGCTACCACAGCGATCACGTCACCGGAGAAAAAAACTTCATCATTAACAATAGGCAAGTAATCCTGCCGGATGGGACCGACCTGCTTATCTCCGGGAATATCTTTATAAAGCGCAATAGCTTCCACACCGGGAATTTTCTCGGCAGATGAAATATCCATACTGACAATTCTGCCTGTGACAATATCAGTATATTTGCAGGCAGCATAGAGCATTCCTGCCAGTTTCAGGTCATTACCATAGACGGAGGTGCCGGTCACTTTTTCTTGACCGTCTATCCGTTTACATTCTTTTCCAATCTGATTCATTTTAACATCCAGGTTTATAAAGTTTGAGTGTCATTGATAAATTTACGCAGATAATTGAAACATACCTGCAAGCGATATTCCTTATCCGAGCGGAAATCTGTTATAGGGGTCACATCTATCTGTAAAGCTTTCAGCAGAGCTTCGTCATTTTGAGTTAAAGGATTATCAGAGAGATATTTTTCCACATGCCGGAGCCTGCGTGGATATTCGCTAAGGCTACCGGCAGCAATTTTGTATACATCCAAATATTTAATATAAGCGAGAGAGAGTTTGGCAATAGTGAGAGCGGTGCGAGAACCGATTTTGATGTAATGGGACTGATAATCGCTGATAGGTAACAGTGGTATTTCGAGGACAACAATCATTTCATCATCGCACAGCACGGTTTTTTTGTAGCCGGTATAATATTCAGTAAGCGGAATATTTCTGGTTGAATTAAGAGATTTCAGCACCACCTCTGCATCCAGCACCAGCAGAAGGGGGACTGTATCAGCAGTAGGAGAAGAATTGGCGATATTCCCGGCAAGAGTGGCAACATTAGCGATTGGAGGAGAGGCAAAATCTGCCAGGGATGCAGCCAGAAAGGGACAGTGTTTTCTGATTAATAAGGAGTGCGAAATTTCACTAATTGTTGTCGTTGCCCCAATTATCAATTTATCATTGAGAATATCTATGCCATGCAACTCAGAAATATGATTGATAAAAATAACAGTTTCCGTGGTGTTCTTTTTCTGCCGGAGAAGTATATTGATATCAGAACCTCCGGCGAGCAGCAGCTTTTTATCCGGAAGTTCCGAAAGCAGTTTAAGAGTTTCAGTCAGAGTATCCGGTTTATAGAAGTTCATGATCCAACTCCTTATTATTGATTCTCTGGCAGGCAAGTTGAACAGCATCAATGATCTTTTGGTAGCCGGTACAACGGCAGATATTACCAGCAAGTGCACTCTTTATCTTCTGCTCATCATTAACGGGATGATTCTTTAGATAGTGAAAGACAGTAACTAGAAAACCGGGGAAACAGAAACCGCACTGCACGGCATTTGTTTCCTCAAAGCAAGTGGTGATCAGCTTGCCAAGAGGTGTTTCCGAAATACCTTCGGCACTGATAACGCTGCCACCTTCCACCTGGATGATATTGATCAGGCAACTGGTTACAGGTTTATCATTCAGGAGCACTGTGCAGGCACCACATTCACCTTCACCACAGGATTCCTTAACCGAGAGGATATTTAAATCTTCCCTCAAGACATCCAGCAGTCTTCTCAGCGGGTCTGATTCAATACTTATCTTCTTTTCATTCAAAGTAAAACTTATTTTCATAATGAACTCCTGTTGATCTCTTTGAGAATCCGTTCCGGTGTAAGTGGCAGTTCATTGATCATCAGCCCTGTTGCCTGCATCAGAGCATTTCGGATGGCAGGAGCGGGATAATCCATGGGGATTTCTCCCAAACCTTTGGCAACTATTGAATCCGTATGAATGAATTCTATTTTTATTTCAGGCATATCTTCGGTTGTAGGTAAAGTATAATCAGTGAAACCGCTGATGCGAGGATAACCCTTCTTATAGATATTCTCCGTAAGTGCCCAGCCCAGAGCCTGCATGACACCTCCATATACCTGACCTAAAGCAATATCATAATTGATTATTCTGCCAATGTCCAGCACATTCCAGCATTTATTAACTTTTATCTTATATTGCAGATGGTCATAGCTGATTTCAACCACGCCGGCAGCCCAGGAAAAATCATGATAAGCCACACCCTGGTTGGTCAGGTCATCAAAGGTATCCTGCGGATCAGAGACGTAGCTCATATCGAATTCGCATGGGAAGGCACTCGGATGCGCTTTGATATAATTTTCCAGATTATTGGTCTTAAATTCGGATTTTATCTTTTTTGCCAGCTTCTGCAGAAGCGAACCAACAATATATATAGTCCTTGAAGCCACAGTGGGACCGCTGTTCGGTGTCAGACTTGTATCTGGGATTTGAACATTGACCATATTGAGGGGAATACCAAATTCCTCATTCACCATCTGGGCAAGCGTGGTGTGAGCACCCTGACCCATCTCGACATTTGCCACAAATATTTGCACTTCTCCGGTTTTTTCAATCTTCAGCTTCACTTTTGATTGCAGAAATTTCTCGCCATTGCCGGTGTATCCGCCACCATGCAGACCCAAAACCAGTCCAATACCTTTTTTATCCTTATTATTCTGGTTATATATCTCAAATTCTTCTTTCTTTTTCTTATAATCAGAGAGTTCCAGCACTCTTTGCAGGCAATCATAAAGGTGATCCTCCTTTACTATCTGAGAGGAGGGCATTCTTTCTCTCTTTCTGAGGATATTAACTTTTCGCATTTCCAGGGGAGATTTACCGATCACTTTTCCAATATTATTGACATGAGACTCAATAGCAAAAATTGCCTGCGGTGTACCAAACCCACGGAAAGCACCATTTGGAGGGGTATTACTCTGGTGCAGACAGCCTGTGATCTCAGCACGGGGAATGCAATAACCTCCGGCTGCATGCAATATACCACGTTGCAGAACCACGGGAGAAAGCGTTTGATACGCTCCCGCATCCAGACGGTAATCAATATTTATCGCTTCTATTTCTCCAGTCTCCATATTAGTATAAGATACTATTTCAACGCGTGAAGGGTGTCTTTTGGTGGTTATCAGAAGGTCATCACGGCGATCAAGCACGATCTTAACAGGACACTTTGATCTATAAGCTAAAAGAGCAGTTATGCCAGCCAGCAGATTGGGGAAATCTTCTTTACCACCAAAAGCACCACCAATCCCTTCCGAGGATTCAATGATCACTTTCTGCACGGCAGTGCCCAGGATAGCCTGTACGGCTTCTTTAACAAAAAATGGACATTGCATAGTTCCGATTACTTTCATTGTCCCGCTGAGGACATCATATTCCGCCAGCATTCCCTGAGGTTCCATGTATGCCTGCTCCTGATGCTGAGTATAATAAATACCATGGACACGCTTCAGATTTGCCGGATTTTCTTTTTCCTTGTCCGTGTGGCTGATATGCATGCAGTCACCAAAGCGGTTCGCTTTATCATCCAGGCATTCATGGACATCTGTCAGAGCTTCGGTTTCTTTATATTCAACCTTTATCTCATCAATAAAATTCTTTAATGTCTGCAGATTTTGATGAGCAATTCCCAGTATCACCTGACCATAATGTTCAATCTGAAGTTCAGCGAAAAAAGGCTGGTCAGATACCGGTTCAGGCACAATATTACTACCTGGCACATCTTTTGACGAAACAATTGTAAATTCATTGAGATCATATCCTTGTGGATACGTTATCCGCTTTATTTCTCCACGGTTTATGGTAGAATACAATACATAGCCATGCAGCAGGTTTTCGCAGGAATAATCATCCAGAAACCTGCATTTCCCCTGGATCTTTGCCAGGGCATCTTTTCTTTGCTCAGATTTCATATAATACCCTCCTTGCAGGGGTCATAATAATATCTCCTTCAGGTCAGCCATAGATGGAGATATCGACTCCGGCAGACTGATTTGATCTGCCATTGCCTTTATGTCCTTCAGACCTGAACCCGTTAATAATATTACGTTGCGCGAATTTTCTCCAATGTCATATATTTGTCTATATTGCAGATAGCCGGCATAAGCTGTAGCGGCTGCCGGTTCGGCAAATATGCCATAAGAGCCTGCCAGTTTCGCAATAGCCTGCCTGATGGCTTCATCCGATACAGCAATGGTTTGACCTTCATATTTAAGAATATCTTGCTTTGTCAGGTAATAATTTCGTGGTATTTTCACTGAGATAGAATCTGCTATAGTTTCGGGTATTTCAGCAATAAAATCATCACGCTGAAGATTATTGATCAGATTGGAGCTGCCTTTTGCCTGAACTGCAACAATCTCAGGCATTTGATCAATCAATCCCAGTTTCAGAAGGTCTTCAAAGCCTTTATATATTCCGGCAATAATACATCCGTCACCCACGGGCACAAAGACTCTATCGGGAATCATTTCTCCCATTTGCGAATATATCTCAAAAGTTGCCGTCTTTTTACCTTCGATCGTGAAGGGATTATAGGCAGTATTACGGTTATAAATACCCAGCTCTGCCGTGGCTTGCACCGAGAGATCAAAGGCATCATCATAACTCCCCTGCACTGGTATTATCTTT